>NZ_JBHXLC010000001.1:267625-268846 GCF_042721555.1 Gottfriedia sp. NPDC058432 | reverse complement strand
CTCCTGTTGCTCCTGTTGCTCCTGCTGGACCTGTCGCTCCATCTGCTCCTGTTGCTCCTGCTGGACCTGTTACTCCTGCTGCTCCTGTTGCTCCTGTTGCTCCTGCTGGACCTGTTACTCCTGCTGGACCTGTTGCTCCTGCTGGACCTGTCGCTCCATCTGCTCCTGTTGCTCCCGCTGGACCTGTTGCTCCTGCTGGACCTGTTGGACCTTGTGGACCTGTTGCTCCTGTTGGACCTGTTAGACCTGTAACTCCTGTTGGTGGTGGAGGACCTGGTGGCAGTGGTGCTCCCGTAGGACCTGTTGGAGCTGGTGGTAATGGTAGGACTGGTGGTAATTGTGGGCCTGGTGGGCCTGGTGGTATTGGCAAATAGATACACCTCCAAAAATATTTTGACGTACACTTTATACTATTTTTGTTGGACAAGTTTGTTTGGATTTTAACACTATTTCTATTAAAAATCCGCAAAAAAACTCTACTTACTAGATTTAAAACTATCAATGATAGAATGTGATCTAGTTTAGTAGAGTCAAATTGTTAAAATTAATTTTTCTTACTTCTATTTATTAATTAGTTTATAGCTACTCCTGCGCTAGCATATCCAGTTACAGTATTAACAAGGCTAATACCGTTTGCAGTTGCAGTATATACCATCATTAAACGAGTTTGTGCAGTAACTGGTATTACTAAAGGTGTAGAAATACCGCTCGTGATTTGGCCTAATGTAAGCGGACCTACAAGAGCTGGTAAAGTGACGCTTGCACCTGCAACTGGAGTAAAGTTATTACTATTTACTGGTGCACTATATAATTGTGCAGTCACCACAATATTTGTTCCTAAAATAGCCAAAGCTATAACGTTACTATAAGAAGCTGAAATAGCCGTAATTATGCCATCTCTAGGCATTGAGAATGCAAAATCAAGTATTTCAGTTGGCAAACCAGTTCCTGTTAAATCAATCGCTGGTCCAGGAAGTAATGCAACATTCGGAATAGAACTTCCAAATCCTACAAGTCCAGCTGTTCCTGCTAATCCGCCTAAAATTGTAGACATCACAACTGGTGCACCTGATGCAAACGGAATAATTGCACCTGTACCTGCTACACCAGTCGCCCCTGCTGAACCTGTTGCTCCTGCTGGACCTGCTGCTCCTGCTGCTCCTGCTGGACCTGTTGCTCCCGCTGGGCCTGTTGCTCCGTCTGCTCCTGCCGCTCCTGCCG
>NZ_JBHXLC010000001.1:0-267528 GCF_042721555.1 Gottfriedia sp. NPDC058432 | reverse complement strand
AGCTCCTGCTGGACCTGTTGCTCCCGCTGGGCCTGTTGCTCCGTCTGCTCCTGCCGCTCCTGCTGGGCCTGTTGCTCCCGCTGGACCTGTCGCTCCGTCTGCTCCTGCCGCTCCTGCTGGGCCTGTTGCTCCGTCTGCTCCTGCCGCTCCTGCTGGGCCTGTTGCTCCCGCTGGGCCTGTCGCTCCGTCTGCTCCTGCCGCTCCTGCTGGGCCTGTTGCTCCTGCTGCTCCTGCTGGGCCTGTTGCTCCATCTGCTCCCGCTGGACCTGTTGCTCCCGCTGGACCTGTCGCTCCGTCTACTCCTGTTGCTCCTGCTGGGCCTGTTGCTCCCGCTGGGCCTGTTGGGCCTAAGACAAATACAGGTGGTGATGTTGGTCCTGTTGGTCCCATTGGACCCATTGGTCCCATATGACCTCTTGGACCTCTGTCTCCATCATCACCTTCTTTACCTCGCTTACCTCTTTCTCCTCGTGGACCTGTTGCACCTGTTGGACCTGTTGGACCTGTTGGACCAATAGGTCCTATTGGTCCTACTGGTCCAATTAAACCATTTGAATCAATTGAATCATTCGAATCATTTGAATCAAATGAATAACTAGGTGAAAAAGAAGAATTTGTTACAGGCGAATCTGAAGGATCTGTATTTAGTGACATTTCTGGTTCTTCTGGTTGTTCTGATGGTTGTGGAAATCGTGGTGGTAATGGTGGTAGTGGCAAAAAAATACACCTCTCAAAAATATTTTTAATTGTACAATTTATTGTATAAAAAAAGGACAAATTGGTTCATTATAATCAAAAAAATGAGTCAAAAAACATGTACGAATTAATTATTATTTTAATATAATAAACTCTTGTTCAAAAAATTAAGTGTCTTTTTACAAGCTAGAATAAATGAATTAATATAGAAAACTATTTTTTAATATTATTTATATTTGCCCAAACAGCTAAATAGCTTGTCTCATAAAATAAAAAGAATAATAGTAGGTGGTGAAATTATTGAGTAAAGAAAATAAATGCAAGAAATGTGATCACGATGATGATTGCAAATGTAAATGCAAGAAATGCAAACATAAAAATTGCAAATGCAAATGCAGAAAATGTGATCACCATCACGACGATTGCAGATGCCGTGATAAATGTAAGAAATGTACTCACGACCATGATGATTGCAGATGTCATGATGATAGATGTAATGATTGTGGAAAAAGAAATTGCGGATGCAACGTAAAGCAAAATGTAAACGTTTGTGTAAATGTAGAAAATAATGGTGCTACAGGAACCGGACCGGCGGGACCAACCGGAGCAGCTGGTGCTACCGGCGCTACTGGTGCTAACGGCGCTACTGGTAATACTGGCACTACTGGCGCTACTGGTGCTATCGGTGCTACTGGCGCTACCGGTACTACTGGCGCTACCGGTGCTACTGGCACTACCGGTGCTACTGGCGCTACCGGTGCTACTGGCGCTACCGGTGCTACTGGTGCTACTGGTGCTACTGGTGCTACTGGCGCTACCGGTGCTACTGGTGCTACTGGTGCTACTGGTGCTACTGGTGCTACTGGTGCTACTGGTGCTACTGGTGAACGTGGTGCTACTGGTGCTACTGGTGCTACTGGTGCTACTGGTGCTACTGGTGAACGTGGTGCTACTGGTGCTACTGGCGCTACGGGTGCTACTGGCGCTACTGGTGAACGTGGTGCTACTGGTGCTACTGGTGCTACTGGCGCTACTGGTGCTACTGGTGCTACTGGTGCTACTGGCGCTACTGGTGCTACTGGTGCTACTGGTGCTACTGGTGCTACTGGTGCTACTGGTGCTACTGGTGCTACTGGTGCTACTGGTGAACGTGGTGCTACTGGTGCTACTGGCGCTACTGGCGCTACTGGCGCTACTGGCGCTACTGGCGCTACTGGCGCTACTGGCGCTACTGGCGCTACTGGTGAACGTGGTGCTACTGGTCCAACTGGTGCTACTGGTGCTACTGGCGCTACGGGTGCTACTGGTCCAACTGGTGTTACCGGCGCTACGGGACCGACAGGCGCATGTAGTTGTAATCCTATGTATGCAAGTTTTTACAATACTAATTCTCAAGGTAATATACCAACAAATACACCAGTATCTTTTAATAATGTGGGACTTAATTCTGGAGATTTCGCCCTTATTGGAGGAACTACAATTACAGTAATGAGCACTGGAGATTATTTAATTAACTACAGTGTTATTTTTAGAAATATGGGTGGTACAGGCACACAACCAGTTGAAGGAGCTTATGCAATATTCAGTGGCTTTACTCCAATATTTACCATGGTTCAAGGCAGCGAATTTGGAACTGGAGTAGATCTCCCAAATAGTCCAATGACAAATTTACAAATTAATGGCGAGGTAATGATCCATTTCACAGCTGGTGAACAATTCCAGCTTAGAAATATTGGTGCTACCCCAGACCATTTAGCAAACAGTGTTGATGGTGCAAGTGTAAATAGTGCTGCACTAAACATCGTTAGACTAGATATTTAGTGATTCAATAAGAATATAATTATTGATATTAACTTAATTATCTAATTAAAGCCCTTCGATAGTGGACAGTAACAACCTTACTAATCTACATTGAAGGGTTTTTTATTTATTATTATTTAAGAGGTATAGATTTTCACTAGAATCCCAAATTTATCAATATATTAATGTAACTAATTACTTCTGCACCATTAGCTCCTGCAGCACAAAAAAACCAAATTCTTTAAAAAAGAACTTGGTTTTTTCATTTCAATTTCAATTATTCTATTGCCTTAATTATTTACCCACGTAATTGAGCATTATGTGTTTCTTCTACTGCTTTTAATACTTTCGAATGAGCTTTAGTTACTTCTTCATCCGTTAAAGTACGTTCTGGATCGAAATATGTTAATGAGAAGGCAACTGATTTTTTACCAGCTTCCATCTTATCTCCTTCGTATAAATCAAAGATTGTAGCATCCTTTAGAAGTCTTCCACCAGTTGAACGAATTGTAGATAAAATATCACCAGCAAATACTTTTGAATCAACTACTAATGCCATATCTCGGTTCATTGATGGGAAACGAGGAATTGCATTGTATAAAATATCATCAAATTCAGTATTTAATAGTTTTTCAAGAGATAATTGGAATACATACGTTTCTTTAAGATCCCACTCTTTTTGAGTAACAGGATGAACTTGACCGATAAAACCAATTTCTTCTCCGTTTAATAAAATACTTGCAGTACGTCCTGGGTGTAATTCTTCTTTCTTAGCAGCAAGATAAGTTATTTTATTTGATAAACCTAATTCATTAAATAAACCGTCTAAAATACCTTTTACAACATAGAAATCAACAGCTTTTTTCTCGCCTTGCCAAGCATGTTGCAACCATAAACCAGTTAATGCTCCTGCTAAATATTCTTCTTCATGTGGAAGATCGTTCTTTTCCTTTGTTAAGAATACAGAGCCTGTTTCAAATAGTTGAACATTTTCTTCTTTACGTGCAACATTATATGCAATCGCATCTAATAAATGTGGTACTAAACTGAAACGTAGCTCACTGCGTTCTTCACTCATAGGTAATGCTAAACGTACAGGTTCTGCATCTACTGTTTCTAGTGCAAAGCGTTTTACTTTATTATTGCTTGTTAAAGAGTACGTAACAGCTTCGTAAAGACCTGCATGCTGTAAATACTGACGAATTCTTCTACGATTTGCTTGATAAGGTGTTAATTGCCCACGGCTAGCAACACCTGTTGGTAATGTAGCAGGAATATGATCATAGCCATATAATCTTCCTACCTCTTCAACTAAATCTTCTTCAATTGAAAGATCACCACGACGACTTGGAACAGTAATTGTGAATACTTCACCATTTCCGGTAGCTTCTAATCTTAAGCGACGGAAAATATCTTTTACTGTTTCAGCATCAATTGATGTACCAAGAACACCATTAATCTTACTAACAGAAACTGAAACTTTTTTAGCATCTTCAACTAAATTGTCCGCAATTACAGTACCTTCAACAATTGTTCCACCAGCTAGTTCAGCCATTAACTGAGCAGCACGTTCAGAAGCAGGGAATGTACGAGATGCATCAATACCTTTTTCAAAACGAGCACTTGAATCGCTACGTAAGCCCAGGTCTTTTGAAGTTTGGCGAACACTTTGACCTCTGAAAACAGCTGATTCAATTAAAACGTCTACAGTTTCAACATCAACTTCAGTACTTTGACCACCCATTACACCTGCAACTGCAACTGCTTCTTTTTCTGTTGCGATTACTAAATTATGTGGCTGTAATGTGCGCTCTTCACCATCAAGCGTAATGATTTTTTCGTTTTCTTTCGCAAGACGAACGATAATTTGATTACTATTTAATTTATTAAAATCAAACGCGTGTAATGGTTGACCATACTCAATTAAAATATAGTTCGTAATATCAACCACATTATTAATCGGACGAATACCAGCACTCATTAAACGAGCTTGCATCCATAATGGAGAAGGACCAATTTTTACGCCTTTAACTAATTTAGCACTATAATATGGTGCATCTTCTTTTGATTCAATTGAAACTGAAACATAATCAGCAGTTGTAGCTAATTGAGCGCTAATCGCTGGAAGTTTCACGTCACGATCTAAAATCGCAGCTACCTCATAAGCAACACCAATCATATTTAAGCAATCAGCACGGTTTGGTGTTAAGCCAAGTTCTAATACCGCATCATCACGATATAGTACATCTAATGCATCTACTCCTACGTCCGCATCACTTGGTAAAACAAAAATTCCATTTGAGAATTCTTTTGCTACGACTTTGCCTTCAATTCCTAATTCTTGCAGAGAGCAAATCATTCCTTCAGAAACTTCACCACGTAATTTTGCTTTTTTAATTTTAAAATTCCCCGGTAAAACAGCGCCTACCTTTGCCACGATCACTTTTTGACCTTTAGCAACATTTGGTGCGCCACAAATAATTTGTACTGGTTGTTCTTCTCCAACATCAACAGTACATTTTGATAATTTATCTGCCTCTGGATGTTGTTCACGTTCCATTACATAACCAACTACAACATTTTTAATTCCTTCTGAAAGATGATTAACACCTTCAACTTCAATACCTGCTTTTGTTATTAATTTTGCAAGCTCGTCTGGTGTAACACCACTTAAATCAACGTATTCTTGTAACCATTTTGTTGATACAAACATGTTTTGTCCCCTCCTACCTTACATTTGTTGGAATTGCTTTAAGAATCTTATATCGTTCGTATAGAAATGACGAATATCATCAATACCATATTTTAATAATGCAATACGTTCTGGACCCATACCGAAAGCAAATCCTTGAACTTCTTTTGGATTATATCCAGCCATCTCAAGTACGTTAGGATGCACCATTCCTGCACCTAAAATTTCAATCCATCCAGTGTGCTTACACATGTTACAGCCTTTTCCTCCACATTTCATACAAGAAATATCCATTTCTACTGAAGGCTCAGTGAATGGGAAGAAGCTTGGGCGTAATCGAATTTCACGATCTTCACCAAACATTTTTTTTGCAAAAAGTTGTAAAGTACCTTTTAAATCACTCATTGAAATGTTTTCACCAATTACAAGACCTTCGATTTGCATGAATTGATGAGAATGTGTAGCATCATCATCGTCACGGCGATAAACTTTACCTGGACAAATTATTTTAATTGGTCCTTTTTCCGCGTTTGCTTCCATTGTTCTAGCTTGAACAGGTGAAGTATGAGTTCTCATTAATGTTTCTTCAGAAATATAGAATGAATCCTGCATATCACGAGCTGGATGACCTTTTGGTAAATTTAAGGCTTCGAAATTATAATAGTCCTTTTCTACTTCTGGACCTTCTGCGATTTCATATCCCATTCCAATAAATAAATCTTCAATTTCTTGAATAACCGCTCTTAATGGATGAGCTCCACCTGCATGAACTGGTCTTCCTGGAAGTGTTACGTCAATTGATTCACTTTCTAATTTCTCATTAATTGCATTTTGTTCTAATACACCTTGCTTTGCTTCAAGTTTTTCTTGGATTGCCGCACGTACTTCATTAGCAACTGCTCCCATTTTTGGGCGCTCTTCAGGAGATAAATCCTTCATTGCTTTCATTGCTTCAGTAATCGGACCTTTTTTCCCTAGATAGGCAATTCTTATTTCATTTAATGCTTTTAAATCTTTTGCTTCTTCTATTTGCTTAATCGCTTCTGCTTGTAAAGAAACTAAACGCTCTTGCATGAATAATCCTCCTATTCAAATTCATAAATTTAAACATAAAAAAACCTCGCTCCCAAAAAAGGGACGAGGATTGATCGCGGTACCACCCTAATTAACAGTTATTATTTACAAAAAACTAACTGCTCACTTCATTCATATAACGATCTACTTAGATAGACCGAGTCGCCTTTACATTTAAAAATGGTCCCGGCGCTAGCTCAAGAGGTGAATTCAATTTGGTCTACTATAAAAGTGCTTACAGTCTACGGCACCTTTTCCCTAAAATAGAGATTCAAATTTACTACTCTCTGTCAAAGCTTTTTATGTATTAAATTTTTCTTAATTAATTATATTGATTTTTTTCAATTAATGCAACTGCTCAACATAATTATTTACTAAATCATTTGAATCATTTTTACTGACCTAAAAAGCTCAAATGGCTTCTAACATTTTCTATTTCTCACAGACTATACATTAGAATCCCTGCTGCAATACCAACGTTTAATGATTCGGCTTTACCATAAATAGGTATATATAGATTTTCATCAGTTAATGAAAGTAATGTTGAATTCACACCTTTGCCTTCATTTCCTACAATAATGGCAAAACGATTTGTAACGTTTACTTCATTAAATGGTTTTGCATTTTGAAGAGATGTTCCGTAAACAGTTATTCCTTTATCTTTTAAATTAGAAATTGCGTCAACTAAATCACCACGTAATATTGGTAAATGGAATAATGAACCTTGAGTGGATCGAATTGTTTTAGCATTATATAGATCGCTTGTACCTGAGCCTAAAATAACCCCATCAAAACCAGCAGCATCCGCAGTACGAATCATTGTTCCAACATTCCCAGGATCTTGAACTTCATCAATTAATAATAATTTTGACACTTTCTCAAAATCAATTCTTACAAAAGAAAATTCAATAATTGCAAAAATCCCTTGAGATGTTTCTGTTTCGCTTAATTCTTTGCTAACCTCTTTTGATATATACGTAATATCAAATGACCCTGTTGAAAAATTAGAAGGTAAGTCAATCTCTTCACTGATTAATAAATGAAGAATGGGTGCATCATGCTTAATTGCCTCCTCCACTAAATGAAAACCTTCTACGATAAATTGTTTAGCTTTATCTCTTCCTTTTTTTGTATGTAGTTTTTTCCAAGCCTTTACAGAATTATTTTGTATGGAATCAATTTGTTTCATAAGTTTCCTTTACCTTTCATCGTATATCATATCGTTTATCATACATAAAATCGTTTCCGTTTACAAATACTACATAAAGCTTAATATGAAAGGAGAATTCAAAATGAATTTTAATATTCGCGGTGCAGTTCTTCACAATATTTCAGGTAATAAAAGTGATCAATTAGAAGCAACAATTGTAGATGCTATTCAAAGTGGTGAGGAAAAAGTATTACCAGGTCTAGGTGTACTTCTCGAAGTTTTTTGGAGTCACGCTACTGAAGATCAAAAGCATGAACTACTCTCAGTACTAGAAAATGGAGTAAGTCAGTAATCTAATCTGTTAAAACATAAAAAAGGACTAACCTATGATATTATCCCCTTATAGTAGACACGTAAAAAAGCCCATCTGATAAAATGGATGGGCAGTCTACTATTGGGGGATTTTCTTATGCCATTAAAGGGAACAAAATTTAATCATTATTCAACTGAACTAAAACTAAAAGCTGTGAAGCAATATGAAGATGGCTATGGAAGTTACGTTACAATCTCACAGGAATTTGGTTTGCGTAGCTCAACTCAGCTTAAAAATTGGGTAAAAAAGTATAGAAATGGTGAGTTATTTGACGATCAAAGGGGAAAATCAAGTAGTTATCATCCTTTCAATGGACGCCCAAAAACTAAGTTTGATTCAATTGAAGAAGAAAGAGATTACTTGAAGGCACAGGTAGAATACTTAAAAAAGTGCTATCCAAATATACTGGAGGAGGGGTAATTCCAAAGAAAATTCGATTTGAAATAATAAGTGAAATGAAAGCACACTATCCAATTAAGATGCTTATTAAAATCGCCAAAGTCTCTAGAGCTGGTTACTACAAATGGAGAAAATCTATTTTACATAATACTAATAAAACAACCGTTGAAGAAACTGTCAAATCTCATATTAAAGCCATCCATACAATCCGACCATACTATGGATATCCTAGAGTTACTGACCGTCTAAGAGACGAAGGATACGTTATTAACCATAAAAAGGTTTATCGAATTATGAAGGAATTAGAAATCAAATCCGTCATTCGTAAAAAACGTAAATACTATGGGAAAGAAGCATCAAATAGTTACCCTAATCTTTTAAATCGCCAATTTAAACAAGATTTGCCCAACGTTGCATTCGCTACAGATATAACTTATATCAAAGTCGGAAACAAATTTTACTATCTTTCAGTTATCCAAGATCTTTATAATAACGAAATTGTATCTTGGAAATGTTCAATTCGAAACGATCTTAAGTTAGTCATCGAAACAGTCAAAGACTTATGTAAAAAAAGAAACGTGCATGGAAGTATCCTGCATTCAGATCAGGGATTCCAGTACACGTCTACAAAATACAACCAGTTCTTAGAACAGAATAATTTAATAGGCAGCCACTCTCGCAAAGGAAACTGTCTAGACAACGCATGCGTTGAATCATTCTTCTCACACTTCAAATGTGAATTGGTGTATCTATCTAATTTTAATTCAGAACAGGCACTTATTCAAGCAATTGAAGAGTATATTCATTTCTATAATAATGAACGAATACAAAAACGACTAAACCGTTGTTCCCCTGTAAAATACAGGTTAACAACGGCTGCATAGTCGGTCTTATTTAAATGTGTCTACTTGACAGGGGTAAGTCCACCTAAGTTAGTCCTTTTCATTTTTCAGTATGATTTTGGTTACTTCGTTTTACCTTTCAAATCATCGATTGAATTAATCTTCATATATTCTGGTACGACTAAGCCTAATTTTGTCCCTTTTAAATTCGGTCCAAGATCAACCAATTGTTTTTTGTACTCATTCATGTAATCTTTATGAGTTGTTGGAAGCCAAGCTGCGACCATTGCATCTGCACTTCCATCTGAGATACCAGCAAACATTGGTCCTGCCTCAACTTGTTTTAATGTAACGTCATAGCCTTGGTTTTCAAGTACTTTTCCAATCACATTTGTACTGGCAACTTCAGATTCCCATGAAACATAAACGAGACTAATTTTTTCACCATTTCCTTTTGAAGCATCTTTCGTCCAATTATTTACTTGATCTTGATGCTTTTTGATCCATTTCGCCGCTGCATTCTCAGGTTTCGCACCTTCTTGAATATCACTCATAACTTCTTCCATATCAGAAGGTTTCCATGAAAAGTTATCTAAAATCTTGTATGCACCTGGCATGTCTTCTTTTAATCCTTTTCGAACTACTGTATGAATTTCTTCATCCTTACCAAATGACCCTTTTGGATCTTCTAAATACTTTAATTTATATTTTGAAAACATCCAGTGGGGCGTCCATCCTGTAACGATTATAGGTTCTTTATTTTCATACGCTTTTTTCAATTCAGCAGTCATCGCAGCTGAAGATCCTTCTTTTAAAGTCCAATCCTTTAAATCGTAATCCTTCATCGCTTTTTCAGTTGCTTTCATTAACCCAGCTCCTGGATCAATTCCGGTAATCTCAAAATTAACCCCGGCACCTATTTTATTTGAAGATTTTTTTTGATCTTTACCACCTGAAGCGGCAACTGAAATGGCGGAAATACAAAAGATTAATGCAATTAACCCATAAACATATTTTTTCGCAATTTTTTTCCCATAAGCAGGTTGACGAAGGTTTTGAGAAATTCGATCAAGAATAATTGCAACAATAACAATTGATATTCCTGCCTCGAACCCTTCACCTACTTTAATCTGTGTTACTGCACGATAAACCTCTGCACCTAATCCCGGAGCACCTACTAGTGATGATATAACTACCATCGATAATGCAAGCATAATACTTTGATTGATACCCGCTAAAATCGTAGGTGCTGCTAGAGGCAACTGTACTTTAAAGAGTCTTTGCCATGTTGTTGATCCAAAAGCGTTTGATGCCTCTATTAAATCATTTGGAACCTCTCGAATACCTAAATTCGTTAATCGTATTGTTGGTGGTATTGCAAAAATGACAGAAGCTAAAATACCAGGAACTACACCAATTCCAAAGAAGAGAATTGCTGGAATTAAATAAACAAACGCTGGCATTGTTTGCATAAAGTCAAGTATCGGAGTGATCACTTGCTTCACTCGATCGTTTTGAGAAGACCAAATCCCTAAAGGAATACCAATTACGACCGTGATTACGATCGCTGATAAAATCAGCGCCAACGAATCGATTGTAGCATCCCAAAGTCCAAGATTATCTATTAATAACAATCCGAGTAATGTAAACAGACCAACTGTCCACCTACTTGTATAAAAAGCCAGTAATGAAATTATTAATATTAGAATAATGGATGGGCCAAGTCCTAAAACCTTAACAAGGCCATTTAAAAGGGTTTCTGTGATGTTGGTTATTGCGTTAAATAGAGGATGAAAAATTTTAATAATCACTTCGACAATTTTATCAATCCATTCAGCTAACGGAATTTTTGGAATACCCATATATTAACCTCCTTTTATATTCAAATCGTCTGTTTTACCTGCTAAAGCACCGATAACAGCTCCACGTATAATAACGCCTTTTAATCGATTATTTTCATCTACTACAGCTAATGGAAGAGCAGAAGTTGCCAGTGCCCCGATTACATCCGTTAATAATGTATCTTCATTAACAGACACAATGTCCTTTTGCATAACTTCCTCCACCGATTTATTTTTAATAAGTGCATTTGAAGCGTCATCAGCATTAATTGCTCCAAGTAGCTTTTGTCGACGATCGACAACAAATATACTAGAATACCCTTGGTCTCTCATTATTTGTAAAGCTACACGTGGTCCACGGTCAGGCGTAATTCTTTCAGCACGCTTCTGCACATGAGCCGCCGTTAATACTTTTGAAAGGTCTACATCTTCTACAAATCGTTCAACATATTCATTGGCTGGATTTACCATGATCTCTTCAGGAGAACCAATCTGCATTATGTTACCATCTTTCATAAGAGCAATTCTGTCTCCAATACGCAAAGCCTCATCGAGGTCATGCGTAATAAAGATAATCGTCTTTTTCATCGTCTCTTGCAGTTCTAATAATTCGTCCTGCATATCTTTACGAATTAATGGATCGAGCGCGCTAAATGCTTCATCCATTAATAAAATATCCGTGTCACTTGTTAGTGCCCTTGCAAGCCCAACACGTTGTTGCATACCACCACTTAATTGTGATGGGAATTGATGCTCATATCCTTTTAAGCCAACTATTTCTAATGACTTCAGAGCTTTTTCTGTTCTTTCTTCCTGTGAAATATTTTGTATTTCCAAACCATATTCAGTATTTTCAAGAATTGTCTTGTGTGGGAACAAAGCAAAATTTTGGAAAACCATACTGATTTTTTTACGACGGACATCTCTTAACTGCTGAGGATTCATTTTTACGATGTCTTCATCGTCGATCAAGATTTGTCCGATTGTTGGTTCAATTAACCGATTGAGCATTCTAATCAAGGTTGATTTACCACTACCTGACAGTCCCATCACAACAAAAATTTCACCAGGGTATATTTCAAAGCTTGCATTATTCACTCCAATTGTTGAATTTGTTTGCTCTAAAATTTGCTTCTTTGAGTAGCCTTTTTCTAGTAACTTTATGGCGTTCTTTGGAGATTTACCGAAAACCTTTGTTACGTTTTTCACTTTAACTTTTGCTTTCATTAACTCACCTCAAAACTTTCTATTTATTTTACTTTTCCATATTTTTAAATAAGGATTCTCCCTAGATATAAAAAAATCAGCCAAGTACTATAAAAGTCTTGGCTCCTTATTAAACTCCATTTACAAAATAGGAGTCTATCTGTTATTTATTTGCTTTAAAAATTTCTCTAAAAATCCAATTTTTTAATTCTATTTCCGAGTATCCTTATTGAAAAGCATGCATTTATGATAACAATAAGATATGACAAAACTATTTCAAACTAGTTATAGGAAGAATACAATTTGTTTCAGTTCGATAACGCTAAAGACGGAAAAAGTGGAAAAATCTGGTTGGAGCGGTAGGTAGATAAAGCAAAAAAACCTTAATAAATAAGGGTTTTTTCGGAGATATGAAAATTACTTTCTCAAGTAAAATTCATGAGGATGTAATAAAGCAAGATTGTGAAATTTAGTTACTCTTATGAGTTTTATGAGGTACTATAACTGCAAAATTTTTGTATTTTAGTTCCTCTTAAGTGCTTCTTGAGGTACTATAACGGCCATATCTTGCTATTTAGTTACTCATAGGGCTTCATGACGTACTATAACCATAATTTCTTGGTTTTTAGTTACTCATAAGGGGTTCCTAAAAATGCAAGATGTAGTCAATTCAATTTAAATCTACAAAAAAATCCCTCAATAAATGAGGGATTTTTTTTCTTAGTTATATGTTAAACGCTCTACTGTTTCGCGATCTAATCGTTTGATTACTTCTACGAGTAATTTAACTGTATTTTCATAGTCATCACGATGAAGGATACCAGAATGTGAATGAATATATCTCGTTGGAATTGTGACTGCTAATGCTGGAACACCTTTCATCGTAATATGCATTGAACCAGCGTCAGTTCCTCCGCCAGGCATTGATTCATATTGATATGGAATTCCAATTTCATCTGCTACATTCACTACAAATTCACGTAAATCTTTATGAGACACCATTGATGCATCATATAGAACGATTTGAGGGCCTTTGCCTAATTTGCCTTGTGCTTCTCTTTCAGATACACCTGGCATGTCACCTGCAACACCGACATCTAATGCAAAACCGATATCTGGTTCAATTTTATATGTAGATGTTTTCGCACCACGAAGTCCTACTTCTTCTTGTACTGTTCCAACTCCAAATACAATATTTGGATGTGCTTGACCTTGTAATTGTTCTAAAACGTCAATTGCAATAGCACAACCGATACGATTATCCCATGCTTTTGCTAATAATAGTTTTTCGTTTTTCATCGTCTGGAATTCAAAATATGGAACAACTTGGTCTCCAGGACGAACGCCAAATTCTAATGCCTCTTCTTTACTTGAAGCACCGATATCAATAAACATATCCTTAATGTCTACTACTTTTCTTCTTGCTTCAGCACTCATAATATGAGGTGGCTTCGAACCAATAATACCTGTAATATTACCTTCTTTTGTTGAAATGGTAACTCGCTGAGCAAGCATTACTTGCGACCACCAGCCACCAATTGTTTGAAAACGTAAAAATCCTTTGTCATCGATTTGTGTAACCATAAATCCAACTTCATCAAGATGTCCAGCAACTTCAATTCTTGGACCATTTGGGTCACCGGTTTTAACTGCTATTAAGCTTCCTAAATTATCAGTTACAACCTCATCAGCAAGTGGGGTAATATATTTTCTCATTACTTCACGTGGTTCATGTTCAAATCCTGCTACGCCGTTTGCATCCGTTAGTTCTTTTAACATTTGTAACTTTGCATCTAAAGTAGACAAACTCATCCATCCTTTTTTTTATGATTATGTACATTTAACATTATACAATTTGGGATTCTTTTTGACAAAATTTTTAGATATTTCTTCAACCCTCATATTAAAACATATAAATTTAATATTAATTTTCTCCAAATTATTTGTGGGGTATAATAATGAAGCTTACAAATTACTACTAGATTTTAAATTAACCATCTGGAGATTAATATGATAACAACTTCCGCTTTATATAAAGAAGCATTTTCATTTATATCACAATGCTATAAGGAACTCGATAAATCCGATCAAATAGAAAAACGATTAAAAAATATCGAAGCCGAGATTCGAGATACTGGAATTTACACTCATACTTATGAGGAATTAGAGCACGGTGCAAAAATGGCGTGGCGCAATAGTAACCGCTGTATCGGTAGACTATTTTGGGATAAGCTTCATGTTTTAGATGCTCGCCATATTAACGATGGTAAAAGTATAGAGCACGAAATATTGCATCATATAAAATATGCTACAAATTCAGGTAAGATTCTGCCTACAATTACAATTTTTAAACCGAATCTAGGAACAAATAACTCTCTTAAAATCCATAACCACCAGCTTATACGATATGCTGGCTATGAAACAGAAAATGGAATAATTGGAGATCCAAAATCAATCATGTTTACAAAGGAATGTGAGAATCTTGGTTGGAAAGGAAATGGTACTAACTTCGATATTTTGCCCATAGTTTATTCCTTAGACAATCATGAACCAAACTATTTTACAATTCCAAATGAAATCGTACTCGAAGTACCAATCGAACATCCTGAATATGATTTTTCCCCTCTAAATACTAAATGGTATGCTGTTCCGATGATATCAGATATGACTCTAGAGATTGGTGGTATATCTTATAGTGCTGCCCCATTTAATGGATGGTATATGGGAACTGAAATCGGTGCTCGAAATTTTGCTGATGAAAGTCGTTTTAATCTGTTGCCTAAAGTAGCAAAAATTATCGGCCAAGATACAAAAAGAAACAGTACACTTTGGAAAGATCGTGCACTAGTTGAATTAAATATTGCCGTTTTATATTCATATAAAAAAAATGGCGTTAGTATTGTTGATCATCATTCTGCTGCACAGCAATTTCTCCAATTTGAAAAACAAGAAGAATCATGTTGCCGTGAGCTAACAGGTAATTGGAAGTGGTTAATTCCTCCTATGTCGCCTGCTACAACTCATGTATTTCATAAGCGATACGATGATACAACGCTTAAGCCAAATTTCTTTCCAAGATAATCATTGAATATAGTTAAAACCTTATTGAATTGACATATTTGTAGTTAATTCATTAAGGTTTTTTCTTTTATTTGATACAATATTAAGCATAAGCATAATTTTCTAAAAATTATACAAAGGAGTAATTCAATGATTTTATTTCAAAATGACAATATTACAGTATTTCAAAGTGCATTATTTCAAACAAACTCAACCGTTGTAACAACAAACGATTGTATCATTATCGTAGATCCAACTTGGTTACCTCACGAAATAAATGAGATAAAGGAATTTGTTGATTCAATTAAAAATGAGCGACCAATTTATTTATACTTTACACATGGAGATTTTGATCACATCATAGGTTATTATGCATTTCCTAACGCTAAGACGATTGGTAGCGAAAATTTACATAACCATCCTGAAAAGGATAATAAACTATCAAAAATCCGTCAATTTTACAATGATAATTACATTAATCATGCCCAGCCAATACAATTCCCAAAAATTGATTTAATTATTAGTGAAGATGGTCAGGAAATTAAAATAGGACAAACAACATTAAGATTTTATCATTCTCCTGGACATACTAAAGATGGTTTATTCCTCTATATTGAAAATTTAGGAATATGGATTACAGGGGATTATTTATCTGATTTTGAACTTCCGATTGTATTTGATAGTGTAAAAAGTTACTACACTACTTTAGATAAGGCAGAAGAACTGATTAGTAAATTTGAATTCTCATTGTTAGTTCCAGGCCACGGTCAAGTTTCATCAAAAAAAGAAGAGATTGCTACTCGAATTGAGCTAGGTAGAAGTTACTTAAAAAGACTTCAAAAAGCTGTACAAAATAATAATGAGGCAGAAATAAATTTATTAGAAAAAGAGTTTTCATTTCCATCTGGATTCACGAAATATTGTCATGAATCCAACGTTAATAACATGAAAAAAGAATTTAGTTTCGTTAAAAAAATCAATTCAAATAAAGAAAACTTGCCGATTGGCAAGCCTTAAGGCGAAGACAGAGGTTTAGTTGCAATTATACTTTATTCCTAAAATTGGATAATACGTCGAATTAACTTCCTCGTTGCCAATTTATACATTAAGTGAAAAAAAATCCTTAACAAATGTTAAGGATTTTTTAAACGAATTATTTTAAGTTAGCTTTTGCAGCGTTTGCTAATTCAGCAAATGCTTTTTCGTCAGCAACAGCTAGGTCAGCTAACATTTTACGGTTAACTTCGATACCTGCTAATTTTAATCCGTGCATTAAACGGCTGTAAGAAAGTCCGTTCATACGAGCAGCCGCGTTGATACGAGTGATCCATAATTTACGGAAATCACGTTTCTTTTGACGACGGTCACGGTAAGCATACATTAATGATTTCATAACTTGTTGGTTTGCAACTTTGAATAATGTATGTTTAGAACCGTAATAACCTTTTGCTAATTTAATAACCTTTTTACGACGAGCGCGTGTAACTGTACCGCCTTTAACTCTTGGCATATTGTTTCCCTCCTAGATATCTATCTAATACGTTTATCGTTCTTATTTCATGTTTGTAAGCATAAAGCGGATACGTTTGAAATCGCCTTTGCTTACTAATGAAGCTTTACGTAATTTACGTTTTGCTTTTGTAGATTTGTTAGCGAATAAGTGGCTTGTGTATGCACGACCACGTTTTAATTTACCAGATCCAGTCTTTTTAAAACGTTTTGCTGAACCACGGTGAGTTTTCATTTTAGGCATATCGTGTTTCCTCCTCAAATAAATTACTTTTCGTTTTTAGGTGCTAAGACTAAGAACATACTACGACCGTCCATTTTTGGATGTGACTCAACAGTTGCAACTTCTGCACAAGCAGTTGAGAAACGATCAAGTACTCGTTGTCCAATTTCCTTATGCGTAATAGCGCGTCCTTTGAAACGAATAGACGCTTTAACTTTATCGCCTTTTTCTAAGAACTTAATTGCATTACGAAGTTTTGTGTTAAAGTCATGTTCATCAATTGTTGGACTTAAACGAACTTCTTTCATGCTAATAATTTTTTGGTTTTTACGGCTCTCTTTGTCTTTCTTTTGTTGCTCGAATCGGAATTTTCCGTAGTCCATAATACGACATACAGGTGGTTTTGCCGTTGGTGCTACCATCACTAGATCAAGATTAACATTCGAAGCTAACTCAAGAGCCTCTTGTTTTGTCTTGATTCCAAGTTGATCTCCGTTAGGACCAATTAATCGAACTTCACGAGCACGAATTCCATCGTTTACCATCATGTCTTTGCTAATAGTAAAACACCTCCAAGGTATTGTAAGAATGATCTTAATTTGTATCGTTGAAGCAATCATAACCCAACAAAAAAGTGTGGGTATATAAATACACCCACACTGACAGTATCAAAGTAATTAATGATTCTGTTACCTGATAACAGCTTTTTGCGTCATCCAGGTGAGAAGCGGGTGCCTCTTCTTCAACAAATAAGTATTCTTTTCTTTCGTTACTATAACATAGCGACATGATGTTGTCAATATTCGTATGCTTTGTTCGCAACGAAATTTATTATATCAAAGAAACTTATTTATGACAATGCTTTTTTAAATTATAAATTTTCATTTCAATTTTTCCTGTGAAAACTCTTGTAATGTATGTATTAGGACTCGTTCTTGAAAGATATTTTGAAGTGTAATAATCAATGAAATATCGACTGATGAAGTGTATAAATGAATTCTTTTAGGTGCAATTGCCGTTAAGGGCAAAATTAATTCGTTATCTATATATTCCCTATTTTCCACTTGTTTACCATATTCTTTTAATACATCTTTAGTAAGTGGTAAAAACAGATGATCATAAACGCTAAACTTCCCGTCAAAAACTATATGCACATGAGGAATAAGTGCATCCGTTTTAAGTACCTGCTGTCTTAGACTCTCAATAAGATTCTGGTATTCGTTTTCTAACTTGTACTCATCTATTGCAATTTCACAAACATAGGCTAACTGCTTATAATATTCCTTCAAACGAAATGTAATAAATGAATCGAAGCTAAAATTTACTCCATCTTTTATATACTCAGTAAGTGCATATGATACTAAATTCTTACTTCTACGAATTTTTTTCTGATTTGGTATGCTTCTTCTAGTACCTCTTAATAATGATTGTGCAATAGGTATGATTTGACTTTGCTCGTCTTCCTCATAGAAAAAAGATGTATGTAAAATGGATTGAATCCATTTATCTTCTTTTTGAAGTAAAATAAATTGTACTAGTGTCGGAACTAAAATACTTTTTATTAAATCTTCAGTGTTTTGAGGAAATGTGATTAAAATTGTATTGATTTTGTGTCTTCTTAAAATGTATGGTCTCGATTGCTTTCTTAAACGTTTTTGTAATCGTTCGTAGACATAAGCTGCGTCAATGGGTTCATTGAAAAAAATTTCAATCACCCTGTTCCCCCCTTTCTAGCACCACCTAGTCCTATATATATTAAAGAAATAATTAAAAAATGACGCAAAATCACTTAGTAATTTGTGATTTTACGCCATTTTTTGATTTTTTTATGAATGTCTTAAATTTGAACCTGAAATTTTAACTGGTTTGGCTAAAAATTTAACACGATCTACTATACGTGCTGCTTTAACTCTTTCTTCTTCTCCACGTTGAGAATATGTTAAGTGATGCTCTAATTGATTTAAATCAGCATTCGATGTAAAGAATGTTGGCAATTTTTCTAGCATACGGTATTGAAGAATTGTACCTAATATTTCATCTCTTGCCCAACTAGACATTTGCTCTGCACCAATATCATCTAACATAAGAACTTCCACTTTTTTTACGGCTTCAATTTTTTCCTCTAAAGTGCCATCACTAATAGAGCTTTTTAGTTCACGTAAAAATTCTGGTAAATAAACGAGCATTGAAGTTATTTCTTCCTCTGCTAGTTCATTTGCTATAGCCCCAAGAATAAATGTTTTTCCAACCCCAAATGGACCATGTAAATATAAACCTTGAGCCATTTTTCCTTTTTCATAGTTCATAATAAACTGTCTAGCAGCAGAAATAGCTTCAAAACGGCCAGGGTCTTCTAATGACAAGTTTGACATAGAAGCTTGAAGAACATCCTTTGGTAAGTACATGCATTTTATCAATGACTCATGTTTTTTGCGTTTATCATTTTTCACACCATTTGGACAACGATCATATTGAACATCGATGCGTTTTCCTTGAATAATCAAATGGGGATGATATCCATGCACCATATTTTTACACTCACTAAAAGATGGGCAATCTTCGCAATTTACACTTTGTCCAATATACTCATATAGCTTCACTAGGCTACTATCAATCATTTGATCCGTAATTTCATTTTTATGCTCGGCTAAAAATGAAATGATTTTTGGGTGACTACGGACTTCTTGTCGCATTTTTTCAAAGGTGTCCTGGAATTGTTTATTTTTCATTAATGCACTAAATGCGTTTTGAATAGGTTCCATTAGCGTCCTCCCATTTAACGTTTCTTTTTATTTTTAAACATTTCTAGTTCTTTTTCTAATCGTTTTCGTTCTTCATCTATCGAAGAATCATTTTGGTTATTGATTGTTGCCGGTGCACTCTGAGAATCATTCGACTCATTTGATTGAAGCCAGTCAGGTACAATCTCAGTTCGAATTGTTTTATTTCGTCTATTACTTGAGCGAGTTTTAGCAGCAGTTGCACTCTGTTTAGTTTCTTCAAACTCTTTACGTGCAAGATCCATAGCCTGTTTAACTGTTGTTACACCTTTTCTCGCCCAATGACTTGCTATCTTAATTACGTAATTTCTAGAAAGCTTTTTATCTAAACGAATCATTACATAGTCAATTAACACATTTGCTACTCCAGGTAGAAGCTTTTGATCAATCATAATCTCTTCGATAATTTTCAAATCAGCTTCACTTGGTTCAGCTCCACCAGATATCTCCTTAAGGTACTGACGCGGAGAAATTGTTTCGAAGCAATGAATTAATTTTTCTTCTTGAGTTGATGGCTGCTCATTAACCATTTGTCTATGCTGAATAGGTTGAACCTTTTCAACAATCGTAGGCAGAGCTTCATGATGTTGGAATTGATACCAATCTCTAGCTTCAAGTCGTAGAGTCTCAATATTGATTTTATTATCTTCATTTAACGAGCGCATAACAATCGTTTTCATTTGAATCGGATTTATGCCATATAAAAATGCAAGTTTTAGAATTGTTTCTTTTACCTCTGTAGTAAATGCTCTTTTTGGAACAAACGAATCCGAAAGCCCATCTAAAAATAAAGCATAATCAAATTCTTCCATTTTGACAGATATTTTAATTGGCTGATTGTCTTGTAAAATCCTACTATCATTTGACGTAGAAAGATCGTTACTTTGCTGAATTTCATTTAATTGCTCAACTGTAATAGCTTGGAATACCGAATCAAATGAACGTGAAATCTCACGAAACCCTTCTTTCGCAAATGATTGTCTACTAAAAAAGGTTTTAGTTCGTTGATATTGTGTTTTTCCAATTGTTTTAAACAGAAAGATATTTAGGATAGGGTCTTCGAAAAAAGAATGAGGATCTAGCGGAGATTGAAGCTCATATAGAAGCTTTTTTGTACCATTTTCAAATCCTTCATAAACTTTAAGTAAGCCGATTCCTTCAAGGATTAATCTTTGTTCATAAATTGATTTTAAATTACTTTTCATTCCAAGCATTAAAGAATGATGTGTTAACGTATTAGGATTAAGGTCCGTTTGCTCACATTCACCCCAAAGTGTCATATATAAACTTAAAGCTTGACTACCAATTATTGGTTGATACAACATCGTTAATACTTGCCTATGAAAATTATGTAAATACCCAGCTGCCATTACAGTATAAGGATCCGCCGGTAGAACATCCATCCAATGTTGCTTATCAATAGACATTCAAACATCCCTTTCTTGTATCAAAAGAGCGAAGTATTATTCGTCTTTACCTCGCTCTTTGTTAATTAAATCTTTTAATTCATCAATGAATACATTAATATCTTTAAATTGACGATAAACTGACGCAAATCGTACGTATGCAACTTCATCAACTTTAGATAAATGTTCCATGACCATTTCACCTAGAACTTCACTCGGAACTTCTGATGTGCCACTATTTTTTAGTTCTTTTTCAATACTATGAATAATGTCTTCTAGCTGAGATAAAGAGACAGGGCGTTTTTCACACGCTTTAATCAGTCCCCTTAACATCTTATCTTTACTAAATTCTTCACGAGCTCCCTCTTTTTTTACAACTAAAATAGGATTATCTTCAACTCGTTCAAAAGTTGTAAAACGATGCTGACATTCTTCACATTCACGTCTTCTTCTAATTGAACGACCTTCATCAACTGGTCTACTATCAAGTACTCTTGTCCCATTAAAGTTACACGTTGGACATCTCATCGTTATAGTTCAACTCCAAACACTTAATTGTTTAAACGTATTATTATAACTCTATACTATAACAAATTCAAAATAAACTAAAGTTTATTTCATAAAAGTCATAAAGCCTATTTTTCGTCATGATCAACAAAATTTCATTATTTTATGTTAATGGAAATTATTTTTCACTATGTAAAGCTAGTTCATTCTCTAGAAGGCTATTAAAAGCAAGATTGTTTAGATAATCTAAAATCCGCTACAGAATATATTTTTCGGGTATGGTAATTAAGCAAAAACAAAAAAGAGAGATGAAAAATCACCTCTCTCAATTCTCTTTAGTTACCATTTACAACTTTTACATTATCAACTTGAATGGGACCCATTCCTCTTGGTAACTCAACGTTTTCGCGAGTATCAGCTTCTAAAGCTTCAGCGATAAAGTTTGCAGCTACATTCGGATCAATTCTATCACCGCAAGTGTAAACATCAATACTTGCATAACCATGCTCAGGAAAACTGTGAATAGTTAAGTGTGATTCTGAAATGATTACGACACCACTAACGCCATGAGGAGCGAACTTGTGAAAAGCAACTTCACGAACTTCTGCACCAGAGCGTAACGCAGCATCAACAAAAGTTTCCTCAATAAATTTCATATCATTTAATTTTTCTGAATTGCAACCCCATAATTCTGAAATGACGTGACGACCCATAGTATCCATATTCATTTCCCCCTTAAAATAATTTGTCATGACTTCTATTGCGAAAGTATGATCAACTACCACGGGGGAAAGTTAGTCCAAAGAGGTCCTAACCCTTTAAGTAATTAGTTATACTTTTAGAAGTTCACGAAAGTTAGTATACTTTTTTTAAATTTGAATTGCAAGATAAATTTTATTTTTTTGTTATTTACTAAATTAATTGTGAAGAAAATGCGTCAGGCAGATTTGAAAACACAGGAATGACAAGAAAAGCAAGTTACACAAAAGCTATGCCTTTTAAGGGGATATTTAACTTTTTCTGGTCTTAAATTTTTTTCTAATCTTAGTTCAACAGTCTTATTTCATAGATATTAAGTCATGCTTCACCCTTTTATGTAGTCATAAATTCACATTACTTCTTAATATGTCATACAACTTCAAAAAGACTAACTAGATTAACTAGTTAGCCTTTTGTATTCGTTTACAATTTTTTATAAGTACAATATTTAATGATTAAACAGTTTCAAGCTTTTTTATTTTAGATGCAACGATTGACACTAAGTCAACAACGCGTCTTGAGTAGCCCCACTCATTGTCATACCAAGCTAATACTTTAACTTTTGTACCGTCGATTACCATTGTAGAAAGAGAATCGATAATTGCAGAGTGTGTATTAGTATTAAAATCGATTGATACTAATGGCTCGTTACAATATTCGACAATTCCGTGCATTGAACCTTTAGAAGCGGTTTCAAACACTTCATTAATTTCTTCAACAGTTACTTCTCTCTTTAAGTCTACAACTAAGTCAACAAGTGATACGTTTGGAGTAGGAACACGTAAAGCCATACCATGTAACTTACCATTTAAATGTGGAAGTACTTTAGATAATGCTTTTGCTGCACCTGTAGTTGTTGGAATAATTGATTGACTGCAAGCACGTGCACGACGTAAATCTTTATGTGGATTATCAATATTTTTTTGATCATTTGTAAATGAGTGAACAGTTGTCATTAATCCATTAACAATTCCAAATTGCTCATCTAATACTTTTACAACTGGCGCTAAACAGTTAGTTGTACAAGATGCGTTTGAAATAATGTGATGATTTTCTAGGTCTAATTTATCATCATTAACTCCAATTACTACTGTGATATCTTCATTTTTACCAGGTGCTGTTAAAATTACTTTTTGAGCTCCAGCAGTAATATGCATTTTTGCTTTTTCAGCATCATTAAATTTTCCAGTTGCTTCAATTACTATATCAACATTTAGCTCGTTCCATGGAAGTAACTCAGGATTTCTTTCACTAATTAATTCCACACGCTTACCATCAACGATTAAATGATCTGCATTTGCAATTACTTCACCATCAAACTTGCCGTGAACTGTATCATATTTAATTAAGTGCGCTAAAGTTTCAGAAGGATAACTTGCATTAATTGCAACGATATTATAATCTCCATTTTTAATTGCTTGACGGAAAACCATGCGTCCAATTCGACCAAATCCATTTATTGCTACATTTACCATAAGAAAGCCCCCAATTAAGTTATACTGTTTATTATCTCCCTGCAATTAGTATAACACATAACTCGGATTTTGGTTAAACTATTTACATTATTTTATTAAATAATTTTATTTAATAGGTCTTTAACCTGTCTTTTTGTATCCTCAATGTCACCATTGTTATCTATTACATAGTCAGCTCGTGCTGCTTTTTCTTTAACTGGTATTTGAGATGCTATGCGTAAAAGTGCATCCTCTTTCGATAAACCATTACGATTCATCAAACGTTTTAGTTGATTTTCTTCTGACACTGTCACTACAATCACTTTTTCAACCAATTCAATTGAGTTACCCTCATATAAAAGAGGAATATCTAAAATAACAAGTGATTCACCTTGTTTTATGTATCGATCAGCCTGTTCTTTCATTTCTCGTCTGACTTCCGGATGTACTATTTCATTAAGTTGTAAGCGCTTTTCTTTATTATTAAAAATAATACTTCCGAGAAATGATCGATTAATTTCACCAGATTCTAAAAGAATCTCACTTCCGAAAGCTTCAATGATTTTTTTATAAGCAGGTTGTCCAATTTCAACCACTTCTTTTGCAATTATGTCTGCATCAACAATTGGAACATTTAATTCCTTTAAAAAATTGGAAACCGTACTTTTTCCACTTGCAATGCTACCAGTTAGTCCAAAAATTTTACCCATCTTTTATTCTCCTTACACTAAATAAAGAGGACCAAATGGAATAAATCCATTCGGATACACTCTTTCATGATTTTTATTACATCTTCATTAACCCAATTAATATTAAAAAAACACCTGGTAAAAAAGTTAACTTTTGAAGCCACAATGTTTTCGATAACACATTTCCTAATTTCATTCCAAATAATAAGAATAAAGCACTTGCAGTAGATGTTACGATTGCTGTCAATAGTGGAGAAAATCCAAGTAATGATGCACCTATACCAGCCCCAAAGGCATCAAGTGAAAGTGCAAACCCAAGTAACATTGCTTCCAATCCATTAATACTACCTGAACGATCTATGTCTGCAGTTGTAGGCTTCTTTAAAATTTTTACGACAACACCTAAAATTTCAAATTCCCAGTCAATCCCTTTATCTTCTATCTCATTCTTTTCTTCTATATTTGATGCTTTATTCGATCGGTAAAATTGAAATAGTACCCATAATCCTATACAAACAAGTACAAATCCTCCGATTCTTTTTGCTACTATTGGTGAAAAAAAGTCTGTAATTGCATGCCCAATCCCCATGGATGTCATTAATATAATCCCTGAACAAGATGCAATTGTAATGATTGATTTTAAAGGAATTTTTACTTTTCGAAGTCCATAAGTAAATCCAACACTGCAACTATCTAAGCTTAGTGCGCATGCTAGTAGTATTAATGATAGCATATTTACCATAAAAATAGGCCCCTCTCTTTCGTACTCTTGATATAGTATGAAAGAAAGGAACCTTATGTTAATTTTTTTTAGGCTGACAGACCGGGCAAAAAGAAGTACCTCTGCCACCAACTGTTATTTTTTCTATTGGTTGGCCACAATTATGACACTCTAAACCCTTTCTACCATATACTTTAATGATATCTTGAAAAGTCCCTATTTGACCTTGTGAATTTACATAAGAACGAATTGTGCTTCCACCTAATTCTACAGCCTCTTGTAAAGTTTCTGTAATGGTTTCGGCAAGTAACTTTATTTGTTTAGGCTTTAATGATGATGCAGGCGTTTCCGGATGAATCTTAGCTCTAAACAAAACCTCATCAACATAAATATTACCTAAACCGACTACTAATTCCTGATCTAATAAAACGACTTTAATTTTTCGGTTTGTATTTTTAAGCTTTTTTCTTAAATAATCAGCAGTAAACTCATCCGAAAATGGCTCTGGGCCTAATTTAGCAAGTGGAGGACCCTCTTTCTCCTCACCCTTATTAAATAAATGCATCGTGCCAAATTTACGAACATCTTGGTACCGAAGTTCTGTTCCATCTTCAAATAGGAAACGAACATGAGTATGAGGTGCTACAGGTTCTTCCGCTAGGAATACGCGAAATTTCCCTTCCATTCTCAAATGCGAAACAAGTGTAAAATCACTTAATTGAAATAGTAGAAACTTACCTCGACGATTTATATTTTCTACTGTTTGACCTTTTAATAAAATCTGAAACTCATCTACTTCATTAGGTTTCTTTATTATTTTTCCCCAAGAAACGATTACTGTTGAGATTGTTTTCCCAACTATTAAATCCAGTAAAGTTCGTCTGACCGTTTCAACTTCTGGTAATTCAGGCATACAAAGTCATCCTATCTATTTATTTTGCTTCAAACCAAGAATCTCCAAAATTATAATCAACCTTTAAAGGCACTACTAAATCGACTGCATGTTCCATTACTTCTGGTACGATTTTTTCTAAAATTGCTAATTCTTCTTTTGGAGCTTCTAATATTAATTCATCGTGTACTTGTAAAATTAATTTTGCCTGAAGCTTTTCCGCTTTTAGACGCTCATCTAGTAAAATCATAGCCTTTTTAATAATATCGGCAGCACTACCTTGGATTGGGGTATTCATCGCTGTTCTTTCAGCAAATCCACGAACATTAAAGTTAGAACTTGAAATTTCAGGAATATAACGACGTCTATTTAAGATTGTACTTACAAATCCATCTAGTTTAGCCTTTTGAACAATATCTGACATATAATCTTTTACTTTTGGAAAACTAGCAAAGTACTTTTCAATAAATATAGCCGCTTCTTTTCTTGTAATACCTAATCCTTGTGATAATCCATAATCACTAATTCCATATACAATCCCAAAGTTAACAGCTTTTGCTTGTCTTCTCATATTGCTTGTTACCTCATCAGCGCTAACATGGAAAACATCCATTGCAGTCTTTGTATGAACATCAAAGTCGTTTTTAAATGCATTCATTAAATTATCGTCTTGTGCTATATGAGCCAGTACCCTTAATTCAATTTGAGAATAGTCAGCAGCAAAGATTAGCCAGTCTTTTTTAGATGCAACAAAAGCTTTTCTAATTTTTCTACCTTCTTCTAAACGTATAGGAATGTTTTGCAGGTTAGGATCAATCGAACTTAAACGTCCAGTTTGTGCTAATACTTGATTAAATCGTGTATGAACTTTGGAATCTGATTCATTTATTACTTTTAATAAGCCTTCTACATAAGTAGAATTTAATTTTCCAACTTGGCGATAGTGTAGAATTAATCGAATGATTTCATGTTCTGCCTCTAATTTTTCAAGAACATCAGCAGAAGTAGAATAACCTGTTTTTGTTTTTTTACCAGATGGTAAATTTAACTTTTCAAACAGAATAACTCCTAATTGCTTCGGTGAATTAATATTGAATTTTTCACCAGCTAGTTCATAAATATTCTCTTCAAGGTCTTTTAACGTATTAGCTAGTTCTGAACCCATCGTACGAAGAGTCTCTTCTTTAACTGTTACTCCTTCAAATTCCATATCACCTAATATAAAAGTTAATGGTAATTCTAATTCTGTTAGCAGTTCAAATTGACTATTTTTTCGCAGGCGTTCTTCTAAAGTTTCTTTTAATTTACTAATAGCAATTGTTTTACGAACAATATATTCAGATAAAACTTCATCTGATGGCTTAGTTTGCTTTGCACCCTTACCATAAATCGATTCTGCAGTTTGAATTAAAAAATCTATTTTACCATTTACTATATCAGCAAATTCTTTATTAGACTGAGCTGGGTCAAATATATATGAAGCAAGTAACGGATCGAAATTAACACCATTTAAATTAATACCTCTCCACTTCAGTGCAACATAAGCACCTTTTGCATCATATACATTTTTATTAACACTCTCATCCTCAAGCCATTTTTTAAATAAATCCGACTCTAACCCTACAGCTGTCGGAATAAAGAAATAACCTTTTTCATTTGAAAGCCCAAATCCTTGAATTTCTTCTGTATGATAATTTTCTCCGATCATTTCAACGATTAAGCTTGAATGATTAGCTAAATGTTTCTCCTCAATTGAATCTAAGACTTCATAGTTAATCTCTTCTAGATCTTCAATCGATTCTTTGATGTCCAACTTAGCTAACAATGATGTAAATCCAAGAGATTTAAAAAAGTCCGCTACTTTATTCGTATCAGCTTCCGGAAGCGTAGTGTCATTTACAGTCAATTCAATTGGTGAGTTTTTATTAATTGTAGCTAATTGCTTACTCATTAAAGCTTGATCTTTATTTTCACTTAAATTTTGAAGAAGCTTTGCTCCACTTACTTCCTCTATATTTTCATAAAGACCTTCTACAGTTTGAAACTGTTTTAAAAGTTTAATGGCAGTCTTTTCCCCAATACCTGGAACACCAGGAATATTATCAGATTTATCCCCCATTAAACCTTTCATATCAATAATTTGATCAGGTGTAATCTCATACTTTTCATGAATCGCTGCAGGAGTATATTCTTCAACTTCAGTAATACCTTTTTTAGTCATACTTACTGTAATACGGTCATCAACTAGCTGTAATAAATCTCGATCACCTGAGATGACTTTTACTTCATATTCATCTTTAGAGGCTTGACCAGCAAGTGTACCAATAATGTCATCCGCTTCATAATTTTCTAATTCATAACGTGCAATTCCGTATGTATCTAATAGCTGGCGAACTAGTGGAAACTGTTCACTTAGCTCTGGTGGAGTCTTTTGTCTTCCACCTTTGTATTCTTTAAATGTACTATGTCTAAACGTTGTTTTCCCTGCATCAAATGCAACAAGCATATGTGTAGGTTTTTCATCGTCAAGAATTTTCATTAACATCATTGTAAATCCATAAATTGCATTCGTATGGACACCTTTATCATTACTCAAAAGTGGCAATGCAAAAAAAGCTCTATAGGCAATACTATTCCCATCAATTAAAACCAATTTCTTCTTCAAAATAGATCCCCTTCCTATTACAAATCTCACTATCTTTTTATGTATAATTTTTATTTCTTGCTTTTTCTTTTCATAAAAATTAATCGTTCCAACATTTCCTTGCTCTTAACATTCTAACATGAACGATCTATAAAAGAAAAAGAGGCCGTCTTTGATTCAGGCATATTAAAAGTTTTTACTCACTCAATTTGAAAGTTGAATAATGATGACTTTTAAGAATGAATCGTAAGACTACCTCTGTAATTAGTTTAAGTCGATTTCTCGCTCAAAAATTAGTTCGACACATGAGCCTTCTATTGCTTGTTGATTGTTTACAACCTGATGAAGGCGCCAGCCACTTTTAGCATAGTTCCCAACTACATCATAATAATAACGATTTGATGATTTAGTGTTAACTTTTACAAATTCGTATTCGTACATCTTTATCCACCCTCCGATGTATGATTCAACACTCATAATTTCCCCAAAAATTATAAAAGTAATATGATCAAATAAAGAAAACTCGTCGACTGACAAGGCCTTTTAGGCAGAGGCGTAGTTGCACTTATACTTTAATCCTAAAATTGGCAATCAGATCGAGTACGACTCTTCTTTTGCCAATTGATCCTTGCTTAAAGTGCAATAAAAGTATCCACTAGTATAGACACCTTAAAGAAAAAATAAAACAGATTTAAATATAAAAAATCCCGGAAGTATAACTACTCCCGGTTTAAGATAACTCCTTGGATGAAGGGGTTTTCATCATAACTATAACAATTTTTTATTAATTATAAATAAATCCAATGTAAAATCAATGTAAATGTCACATCGAAATATTTTTATTTAATGTTACAATGAATGATGTCCCATGACCTAGTTTACTTTCAACTTCGATTTTGCCTTTATGAGCTTCGACAAGATGCTTTACAATCGCTAATCCTAGGCCTGTCCCTCCAGAGTTCCTACTTCTTGCTTTATCTACTCGGTAAAAACGTTCGAAAATACGAGATATTTCCTCTTTTCCAATTCCTACTCCTGTGTCATTTACCCTTAATACAATATGGTCATTTGTCTCAGAGGCAGTAATAAATACTTTGCCACCAGCTGGAGTATAGTGGATCGCGTTATCAACTAAATTAATAATTACTTGTTTTAATCTTAAAGCATCAGCGTATACAAATAACGGACTATTCAAGTATAATTTGAAGTCTATATTTTTCTCTTCTGCTTTTTGTTTAAGCATTTGCTGTACATCTTCAATAACTTGTTTTGCCGATACTTCTGCAAGATCTAATTTAAAATTCTGTTGCTCAATTTTTGAAAGATCTAACAAATCTTGAATAAGTGACTGCATACGATCACTTTCCGTTAATATAATCGATAAGAAGTTTTTACATAACTCATCATTTTCCATTGCCCCATCTAGAAGAGTTTCAGTAAAACCTTTAATAGATGTAATTGGCGTCTTAAGCTCGTGAGATACATTTGCAAAAAAATCTTTTCGAACTTGCTCTAATTTCTTTAATTCACTTATGTCATGGAAAACAAGAACGATTCCTTTCCACTCGTGATTTATCCCAATAATTGGTGCACCATATATTTCAAAATGTTTTCTTTCAATTGATAATGGCAGAATGATTTGCTTTCTAACTTTTATTTCTTTTAGAAAAATTTCCTCCACAATTTCAATGACTTCTTTATGTTTAAATGCATCATAATAAAGCTCACCCAATATACTTCTCGAATCAACTTTGAACGTTTCTCGATATGTTTTATTAATTAGGTTAACATGACCTCTACTATTAATTAAAACAACCCCGCTACCAATATTATGAATCAGTGTGTTTAATCGATCTTGCTGCATTTCCTGTTGACTAGTCATTTCTTGTAGATTTTTTGCAAGTACATTCATTGCTTGACTTAACATCGTTGTCGATTCATTACTTTCGGCTAATGTTCTAGCTTTATAATTCCCTTTGGATAATTCAATTGCAACTTGGGTAATATCTTCAATTGGTTTTGAAAATTGATGCGAGTATCGTATTAGTAAAACTATGATGGCAAATAAAACAAAACCTAATAATGAAAATAATAACATCGAAATACTTCGATAAACTTCTTTGATTGACTTAGTTGAATAATCAACAATTAAAAATTGCTTATTGCCATGTTTATCTGTTATTTTCTTGCCGTAATATTTAGCTGCAGAATCTTTTTCTGTAAATTTAGCTGCATTCTCTACTTTATCAAGTCGTTCTAAATAAGCTTTTAAATTCTTTGATGATATATTCAATTCCACATTCTCATTGCTAGATTTAGCGATAAGATTATAATGATCATCAAATAATATAATATCGATATTTAAGTCCTTTGATATCTTTTTTAACGTTTGATTAGATATATTCTTTGTTAATGGTGTATTCGACTCCATGATTGAAGCAATTAAGTTAGTCTCTTTTTCAATTCTTTGATCATAGTTTGTCAGATAAAAGGATTTAAAAATTTGCCCTAGTACGATTCCTAATATAACAAGAATAACGATTATTATTGCAGAAAATCCATAGAGCAATTTTCGATTTAGATTACTCATTTAATCTTGGTTCCTCTAATTTATATCCTAATCCACGAATTGTTTTTATATAAACTGGTTTTTTTGAATCTAGTTCTATTTTTTCTCTTAAATGGCTAATATGAACATCGACAATTCGAGTGTCTCCGGCAAAATCATAATTCCAAACGGCACTTAATAATTGATCTCGAGTTAATACTCTACCTTTATTTTTTGTTAAATATAATAATAACTCAAATTCCTTAGGTGTTAACTCAAGTTTTTCACCTTGGAAATATGCTTCATAGTACTCAGGTAAGATTTTTAAATCAGCTATGATTAAAGTGTCAGCGTCGTCGTTTGATTGTACTGGAGTCTCAGTTATTTTAGATCTTCTTAAAATTGCTTTAACTCTTGCTACGACTTCTCTTGGGCTAAATGGTTTTGTCATGTAATCATCGGCACCAAGTTCAAGTCCTAACACTTTATCAAATTCATCATCTTTTGCTGTAACCATTAGAATAGGCGTAGTATTTCTTTGAAGTCTTAATTCTTTACATACTTCCATACCATCTTTTTTAGGTAGCATTAAATCTAAAACAATTAATTCTGGCTTTTCTTCTACAGCTTTTTGTAAACCTTCTTCCCCATCAGTAGCTGTAACAACTTGAAAGCCAGCTTGTTCTAAGTTAAATTTGATTAAAGTTAAGATATGCTCTTCATCGTCTACTACTAGAATTTTATTGTTCATTTCTTATTCCTCCAGGTTATTGTTAAACCCTCATCCATTTATATCCTATTTTATTTATCTATATCTATTTTTAATCATACTAAAAATTCTATCAGACGTAAAACGTAAAAAGCAGGGTTGGAAAGTTCATACAAAAGTAAAACAACAAAAAAAGAATGTCAGTTGACATTCTTTAAGTTAAAAATTTTCATATAGTAAAGCATTCGATTGGTTTACAGTTGGTGGAATAACTGTCAGTTTTCCATTTGCAATTTCATTTTGCGTTTTATTTAAAACGCTTACATTAATACATACTTCATTTAAATCTAAATTAATTTCAACTACCTCAAAATGAATTGAAATTGTTTCATTATGATAGATATGTTGGTCGAATTGAAGTTCTTTTTTTATAATATGACTTCCTGGGCCAGGTAAATGTTTTGTAACTGCTGCAGAGACTAATCCGCTTATAATAAAACTTGGAACAATTGGTTTATTATATTTTGTTTGCGAAGCATAGTTGTATTGAGTATATAATGGATTTGTATCGCCTGTTAAAGCCAGGTATAAGTAAATATGTTTTTCATCAATATGTTCTGTTACAATTAACTTTTCACCAATTGAAATGTCTTCAAGTTTTCGTCCGATTTTTGCTTTTTTAGTTAACATATTAAACCCCCTGTTTATCTTAATATTTTAAAAATTCGATAAACAACAGCAAATTTCCTTCTTAATCGGCAAAATTTTTATAAAAAAACTTATAAAAAATTTTAATATTCATCTCTTCATATTTTCCCCCTTATGGAAGATAAAATTCTATCTTTCTCCTTAATAAATAATTTAAATACTCCGAATGCATACTGACTTTTAAATCCGTTTAACTTGTATAAAAATCATGCGGTTTGTGTCTTAAGAAACTTGTACATACTTATATCGTCAAATGTCATTTCGTAAGCATAAGTTTTTGGTATAATTTAGTAGCTAAGATGTTTAAATTAAAGTTTGGCTAAGTAAAAAGGAGAGATGGAAATGTCCTATACGGTTGATTTTAAAAATGTATCTACGGTTGGTTTAGAGTCTTCCCCTGTTGTTGATGCACTAGCTGGTTTACGCGCTAATGAGGCTCGTTATTTTATGAACAAGTACAAACATGAATTTACTGTAGTACCAGCTAGCGAAAGTCAGGAGACACTTGATTACGTGAACCGAATTTTGAAAGAAGAACGTGATATCGAATTCGCTGCTAAACCTTTAGAAACTTCTCGTTTTCAAGTGGAAAATATCAAATTTACATACGTCTTTTATGAAGATGGTCTTTCGGTCAATGTGATGTATACGGTTGATGATCCTAAAAAGCGTGCTGTTGGTTTTAAACTTTCTGACGGAATGGAAATACCAATGGAGTTAGTAGAAAAATTCAAGTTTGCTAGGCAAAAGTCTAAATTAGCTGGAACGATTCGTGGCTCATATTTTGTTATTAAAGGTGAATATTAAATAAGGTTAAAAATCAAAAGACCCACAAGGTTACCTTGTGGGTCTTTTTTTTAAGCTAAAACGTTCATAACGTTTTTGACAGCTGCAACTGAGCGATCTAATGCTGTTTTTTCATCAGCAGTCAAATCTAATTCGATAATTTGTTCTATACCGTTTCCGCCAATAATTGTAGGAACTCCTAAGTAAATACCGCTGTAACCATATTCGCCTTCTAAATAAGCAATTGTAGGTAACACGCGACGTTGATCCTTAAGTATAGCTTCAACCATTTCTACTAGCGATGCAGCAGGTGCATAATAAGCACTTCCGTTACCTAGTAGATTAACGATTTCTCCGCCACCTTTACGAGTACGTTCAACAATAGCATCTAAACGATCTTTTGGAATTAATTTTTCTAATGGAATACCACCAGCATATGAATAACGCACTAATGGTACCATATCGTCTCCGTGACCACCTAAAACAAATCCAGTAATATCTTTAACAGATAAATTTAATTCTTGAGCAACAAACGTTCTGAAACGAGCTGTGTCAAGAACTCCAGATTGTCCTATAACGCGGTGTTTAGGAAAACCAGCTTCTTTGTATACTGTATAAGTCATTGCATCAACCGGGTTGGTTAAAACAACAATTGTACAGTTAGGAGAGTATTTTACGATTTCACGAGTAACTGCTTTCATGATGTTTGAGTTAGTTGATACTAGATCATCACGGCTCATACCCGGTTTACGAGCGATACCTGCTGTGATTACTACTACATCTGAATCAGCTGTGTCAGCATAATCACTAGTACCAATAATGTTAGCATCAAATCCTTGAACTGGACTTGCTTCAAGCATATCTAAGGCTTTGCCCTTAGTAGGGTTCTCTAGTTGTGGAATATCAACTATTACTACATCCCCTAATTCTTTTTGTGCAAGCAAGAAAGCTGTTGTAGCACCAGTAAAACCAGCACCTACTACGGAAATTTTACGTCTTCGAATTGACATACAAATACCTCCCTTTTGTTTACAAACACAATTTAATTATACAAGAACTGATTCCATATTTGAAATTAATTCGTTTGCAAATTCAGAACATTTTACTTCAGTAGCTCCATCCATTAGACGAGCAAAGTCATAAGTAACAACTTTTGAAGCGATTGTTTTTTCCATTGATTTAAGAATCATAGAAGCTGCTTCACTCCAACCCATATGCTCAAGCATTAATACTCCAGAAAGAATAACTGAAGATGGGTTTACTTTATCTAATCCAGCATATTTAGGAGCTGTACCATGTGTAGCTTCAAAAATAGCATGTCCAGTTTCATAATTGATATTTGCTCCAGGAGCGATACCGATTCCACCAACTTGAGCAGCAAGTGCATCAGAAATATAGTCACCATTTAAGTTCATTGTAGCTACTACATCAAACTCACGTGGTCTAGTTAAGATTTGTTGTAAGAAGATATCAGCAATGCTGTCTTTTACTAAGATTTTACCAGCTTTTTCTGCTTCATCCATTGCTTTGTTAGCAGCGTCTTTACCGCTTGTTTCTACAATGCGATCATATTCTGCCCATGTAAATACTTTATCGCCGAATTCTTGCTCAGCAACTTCATAACCCCAGTTCTTAAATGCACCTTCAGTAAATTTCATGATGTTACCTTTATGAACTAAAGTTAAAGATTTACGGTTTTCTTGAATTGCATAATTAATTGCTGCACGTACAAGACGTTTTGTACCTTCTTCAGAAATTGGTTTAATACCGATACCAGATGTTTCTGGGAAACGGATTTTATTAACACCCATTTCTTTTTGTAAGAATTCGATAACTTTTTGAACTGCTTCAGAACCTTTTTCATATTCGATACCAGCATAGATATCTTCAGTGTTTTCACGGAAAATTACCATATCTGTATCTTCTGGACGTTTAACTGGTGAAGGTACACCTTCAAAGTAACGTACAGGACGTAAGCACACAAATAAATCTAATTCTTGACGTAAAGCAACGTTTAAAGAACGAATACCGCCACCAACTGGAGTTGTTAAAGGTCCTTTAATTGCGATCATGTATTCTTCAATTAAGTTTAAAGTTTCTTGTGGTAACCATTCACCAGTAACATTAAATGCTTTTTCACCAGCAAGAACTTCTTTCCATTCAATTTTACGATTACCATTATATGCTTTATCTACAGCTGCATCTAAAACACGTGAAGATGCTGCCCAAATATCTGGGCCTGTACCGTCGCCTTCAATAAAAGGAATAATTGGATTGTTTGGCACGTTTAATTGGCCGTCTACTAATGTAATTTTTTCAGCTTGCATTACATGCTCCCCCTTGTATAAATAAATTAAATTCATTAAAATACATGCTTTTGAGAGGAAGATTCCTCTTCCTCTCTTACTATACATTATTCGAATATTAAATACTATTTTAAGTATTCAATTACTTCTTTATGCACGCTCTTCAATTGGAATGTAAGAGTTTTTCTCTGGTCCTGTATAATCTGCACGCGGACGAATAATACGATTATTTTCATATTGTTCTAATATGTGAGCAGTCCAACCAGACATACGGCTAATAGCAAAGATTGGAGTAAATAAATCATGTTCAATTCCTAAGCTGTGATAAACAGATGCAGAGTAGAAATCAACATTTGGTGGAATATTCTTTTGAGTTGTAACAAGTTCTTCAATTTTTTCAGACATTGTGTACCATTTTGACTCTCCAGTAATCGCACCTAATTGACGAGACATTTCTTTTAAATGTTTCGCACGTGGGTCCCCACCACGGTATACGCGATGTCCGAATCCCATAATTTTAGCTTTAGCATCCATTTTCTCTTGAATGTAAGATTCAACATTTTCAATCTCACCGATTTCAGCTAACATTTTCATAACGCTTTCATTTGCGCCGCCGTGTAACGGACCTTTTAAAGCCCCAATTGCAGCTGTAATACCTGAATAAATATCAGATAATGTCGCTACGCAAACGCGTGCAGTAAATGTCGAAGCATTTAATTCATGGTCAGCATGTAGTACTAAAGCCTTATTAATTGCTTCTTCTGCTATTGCATTAGGTTTATCGCCAGTTAGCATATATAAGAAGTTAGCTGAGAATGATAAATCTTTATTAGGAGCAACAGGTTCAAGCCCCTGACGAATTCGAGAAAACGCTGCCACAAATGTTGAAATTTTAGCTTGAAGTTGGATTGCTTTAAGATAATTTGAATCTGAGTCCATTGCTTCAGCATTTTTATCATACAATGCAAGCATTGAAATAACTGTACGTAATACAGTCATAGGATGTACATTTTTTAAGTTAGTTGATTTTAAGTAAGTAATAACTTCTTCTGGTAATTCAGCATTATCAGCTAATTGAGAAGAAAGTTTTTTAAGTTGATCCTTATTTGGTAACTTGCGATGCCATAATAAATATACTACTTCTTCAAAACTTGCATATTCTGCTAATTCATCAATTCCGATACCCACATACGTTAATGTATCATCAATAATAGAACTTATAGAAGTCGTAGCTGCTACAACACCCTCTAAACCACTTTTAACTGTCATATTCCCCTCTCTCCTTTACACAAAAATTTCCCTAGTATTTAATACATACATATACTGGTATAACTCTTTTAAATTACCGAGTATACATAGAAAGGAACCCTACTATCATTTATTATAAACAATAATCTGACTTTTGTGAATGAAAACAATTTACTAAAATATAATTATTATGCAATTACTTAATTAATTCTACAATCCAAATGAATAGATATGCGATTCCAGCCCCAATTAAAGGCCCTACTGCAACCCCTTTAAATACTGCTACAGAAAGTACTGTACCTAGTACTAATGCCGCTGTTATTTGTGGACTAGTAGCTAATAATTGTACTCCACCTTTTGCCAAAAGTGCCACTGCGATACCTGAGAGTAGTGCGATCCAGGCAACAGGGGTTTTTAATGCATCAATCAAATTTTTAAAACCGATTTCCCCTGTCGCGATTGGTACTAATACAGCAATCGTAATAACCGTTACCCCTAAATTAATACCTTTTGATTGCATATAAGGAAATACTCGATCTCCTAGAGGAGTATATTTTAGTACCAACAATACTATAATTGAAATAATTAAAGAGTTATTTTTAGCAATTGCACCAATTAATAATAAAACTAAGAGAAATATTGTCGATTCACTCATTTGTTAGTATCCCCTTAATGTATAATTTATTAATAAATACTACCAAACTTTACTATTATAAAAAAATAATTCTTGATAAAATAAGACAAGAGGACTCATTTCACTTTGGAAGGAGGTAAAAGTTTGAATAGAACTTTAGTTTTTCAGATCATCCGGTTTTTATTTGTAATTGCATGTATTATTTTAGGTCTTTACGTGGCACTATTCATCACAAAACTTACATACCCTTTCATCATTGCTTTAATCATTGCATACTTTTTAAATCCACTAGTAAATTTGTTAAACGAAAAAGCCAGGATACCAAGAGGAATAGCGGCATTTTTATCAATTATTTTACTATTAGCTGTTCTAGCAGGATTATTTACATTACTGATTACGGAAATCATTTCAGGTTCAACCTATTTAATTCAAGTTGTTCCAGAAAGCTTTGAACGATTAATTTATTTCGTTGAAAATATTGTTACCGATAAAGTGATTCCTATATATGACTTAATTATGAGTAAATATAGTCAACTCGGTGCAGGGCAACAACAAACGATTCGCACAAATATACAATCGATTGGCGATTCTGCAATTAATCTAGGAAAAGAAGCATTAAACGGAATTATTGTAGGGATTAAATTAGTAATCGCTTTATTACCAAATACTGCTACCTTAATATTCGTTTCTTTATTAGCAACATTCTTTATTAGTAAAGATTGGTACAAAATAAAAAATTTATTCGCAAAATATACTCCAGATCGAATTCAACATTACAGCAAAACAATTTTTATTGATTTACGAAAAGCTTTATTTGGTTTTATTAAAGCACATATCACTCTTATTTCTATGACGACTGTGCTAGTCTTAATCGGATTATTAATATTAAGAATTCCTTTTGCAATCACTATAGCTATTCTAATCGGCTTCATCGACTTACTTCCTTACTTAGGAACTGGCTTAATTTTCGTTCCATGGATCTTATATACATTTCTGTCTAGCGATTATAAATTAACGATTGGTCTCGCAATTTTATATGGTGTTGTAATTGTCCAACGTCAACTTGCAGAGCCAAAAGTTCTATCTTCAAATATTGGATTACAACCACTTCCTACTTTAATCTCGTTATTTGTTGGTTTTAAATTTTTTGGTCTACTAGGATTGATTGCCGGTCCAGTAACTTTAGTAATTTTATCAACCTTGTATCGAGCAAGAGTCTTCCATGAAATTTGGTATTATATTAGAGGTTCACAGTGAACTGAATAGCAAATTTTTATTTCTTTACAAATAAAAACGAGAAAGCTAACACTGCTTTCTCGTTTTTTGTATCTTATTAAAACACCTTTTGCATTTCTAGTGTTTATTTCTTTATAAATCCAGTCCAAACAACATTACCTTTTAGCCTTTTCATGACAAAATAAATAAGTTGTTGAACAAACTTGATTCTAATTGGTTTAATTAGCAACACGATTGCTAATAAGTCGGTAACTGGTCCCGGAATAAAAAATAGGAGGCCAATTAGAAAGAATGATAGTCCCTCTATCATGATTAAATCTGGCATTTTGCCTGCCTGAAGCTGTTCTCCGGCTTGTTGTTTAACTGTAACCCAAACGGTTCTCATGATATATATACCAATCAAAAACGTACCGATTAGCCAAAGAAATACTGATAAGGAACCAATTACTTTACCAAGTAATGTTAAACAGATTAAATCAATTAATGGGATTAACAATAGCCAACCAACAAGTTTTTTCATGATAGCTTCACCTCTTGCTTAGAATTAAAAATATCTTTTATTCATCTTATTCATGTCAAAAAATAAAGAGAAGGAAACTTTGTCCTTCTCTTTATTATATCTTAAAATATGCTTTTATGTCCCGTACTAACTATTCCTCTTGAAGCATCTACTGTAACAGCTTGACCGTTTACTAAAATGTTTGTTGCATTTTCAACTCCAACAATTACTGGAATCCCTAAGCTAACACCTACTACTGCAGCATGGCTAGTTAATCCGCCTTCTTCAGTAATAATAGCTGCTGCTCTTTCAATTGCTGGCATCATGTCTCTATCTGTACTATTTGTTACTAAAATACTTCCTGGAGTAACTTTCGAAACAGCTTCTTCACCTGTTTTTGCGATGACAACTTTTCCTGCAGCAGTTTTGCGACCAATACCTTGACCTTGAGCGATCACGTCACCTACTACATGAATTTTCATCATATTTGTCATACCTGTTTCGCCAACTGGTAATCCAGCAGTAATGATGACAGTATCACCATTTGAAACAAATTTAGCGTCTTGAGCCGCTTCCATAGCATGTTGTAACATTTCATCAGTTGAGTTTGCTCTTTCTCTATATTCAGTTTGAACTCCCCAAACTAAAGTTAGACGACGACAAATACGAATATCAGATGTAATAGCTAAAATTGGTGCTTTTGGACGATATTTTGAAATCATTTTCGCAGTATGTCCACTCTCAGTAGGAGCAATAATCGCAGCTACTTTTAAGTTTAAAGCTGTTGCTGCAACCGATTGACCAATTGCATCTGTAATTGTACCTTTATTTTCTCTTTGACGCTTTTTAAATAATTCTTCGTATTGTAAGCTTTTTTCAATGCGAAGCGCAATGGAGTTCATCATTGAAACAGACTCGACTGGGTATGTACCTGCAGCAGTTTCACCTGATAACATAATTGCATCAGTTCCATCAAGAATGGCATTTGCAACGTCACTTGCCTCTGCTCGTGTAGGACGAGGATTACGTTGCATTGAATCTAACATTTGAGTAGCTGTAATTACAGGCTTACCTAAATTATTACATTTTTTAATTAATAGTTTTTGAACAATTGGTACTTCTTCTGGTGGAATTTCTACGCCCATATCACCACGTGCAACCATTAAACCATCTGAAACCTCAAGAATTTCATCGATATTATCGATTCCTTCTTGGTTTTCGATTTTCGGTATAATTTGAATATATTCAGCGCCATGTTTACCTAAAAGTTCACGAATTTCTAATACGTCAGAAGCTTTACGAACGAAAGACGCAGCAATAAAATCCACATTTTGCTCAATACCAAATTCGATATCACTTATATCTTTTTCTGTAATACCAGGTAAATTTACACGTACATTTGGTACGTTTACACCTTTTTTATTTTTTACTAAACCGCTGTTTAACACTTTCGTACGAATATCTTTTCCTTCAATACCGATTACTTCTAATCCGATTAATCCATCATCGATAAGAATTTTAGAACCAACATGTACGTCGTCAATTAATCCTTCGTAAGATACTGCAAATTTCTCTGCTGTACCTACTACTGGTTCAGTAGTAATAATCACTTCATTTCCAGTTGTTAATTCTGCTTGGCCGCCTTCAAAATCTAAAGTACGAATTTCAGGACCTTTTGTATCTAAAAGAATCGCTACAGTTCTACCAGTTTTTTTTGAAGCCTCGCGGATACTTGTAATTCTTGCAGCATGCTCTTCATGAGAACCATGTGAGAAGTTTAATCGTGCTACGTTCATTCCTGCATTAATTAACTCTACTAATTTTTCTACCGATTCACTAGCAGGACCAATCGTACAAACTATTTTTGTTTTACGCATTTTTTACCCTCCAAATTTATATAAAACTCTAAACTATTCGAAATTTATGAAATCGATTGCTCAATTAAATCTACCTAATTAAATTGAAAGTTCTTGAGATAATTGATACATATCTCGATCAAGTTCATGCTTTTGAGATAGTGCTTCGATAATATCATGATCAACTAACTTATTATTTTGGATTCCAACACAACGTCCGCCTTTGCCCCCCATAAGAAGTTCAACCGCTCTCGCTCCTAGACGACTTGCTAAAACTCGATCAGCAGCACTTGGTGAACCACCACGTTGAACATGTCCTAAAACTGTTACACGCGTGTCAAAATGAGTTCGATCTTGAATTACTTTACCAATCTCAATTGCACTTCCGACGCCTTCTGCAACAACAATGATACTATGTTTTTTACCACGCTCACTACCACGGTTTAATTTACTAATAATATCATCCATATCATAGTCACATTCAGGTATTAAAATCGTTTCTGCTCCATCAGCTAACCCTGCCCATAATGCAATATCACCTGCATTACGACCCATAACTTCAATTACATATGTACGCTCATGTGATGTCGCTGTATCACGAATTTTATCAATCGCATCAATAACAGTATTTAATGCTGTATCGAATCCAATTGTAAAATCTGTACCTGGAATATCATTATCAATTGTACCTGGAACACCAACGCAAGGATAACCATGTTCAGTCAGCTTCTTTGCCCCCTGATATGATCCATCTCCACCAATAACAACTAATCCTTCAATTCCAAACTTTTTAAGTTGTTCGATCCCTTTCATTTGTCCTTCTAATGTTTTAAATTCCGGACAACGTGCACTAAGTAGTTTTGTTCCACCACGATGAATAATATCACCAACAGAACCTAACTCTAGCTTCTCAATATTTCCATTGATAAGACCAGAATAACCTTGGTATACACCATAAACTTCTAGGCCATGGAAAATCGCTTTTCTTACAACTGCACGTACAGCTGCGTTCATTCCTGGAGAATCTCCTCCACTAGTTAATACGCCAATTCTTTTCATTATGTATTCACCTCAATGATTTTACCTTATGCATTTATTCATTTTTATAAAGTACCATGTAATGCCTATTTAAACAATAGAAATTATGTGAACTTTTTCATAAACTTTTTTTAATGAATGAAGCACTTTTAAAAAGTATGACGACATCTTTATGCATATTGCTATTTTTCACTAATTTTTAAAAAAAAATACAAAAAGAGCATGCTAACATATTGTTTCACACACTCTAGAAGTTAAACTAAATATTATTGGTTAAAAGAAATTTTTCCTAACTTTGCGTGTTTTTCATATCGCTGTTGAACTAGCTCATCACTATCCATAGATAACAGTGACTTTAATGTTTCGTATAAGTACTTATCGATATATTTAGCCTGTTGTTCAACATCATTTTGTGCTCCACCTTTTACTTCAGGTATAATTTGGTCAACTACACCTAATTCTAAAAGGTCAGGAGCTGTTATTTTCATTGTTTCAGCTGCTCTACGTGCTTGTGAGGAATCTTTCCATAATAATGCTGCTGCACCTTCTGGTGAAATAACAGAGTAAGTTGAGTTTTCTAACATTAGTAACTTATTACCAATTCCTAATGCTAACGCTCCACCACTACCACCTTCGCCAATTACAATACAAATAGTAGGTACTTTTAAGCCTGCCATTTCAAAAATATTACGGGCAATTGCTTCACTTTGTCCACGCTCTTCAGCTGCCTTACCAGGATATGCACCTTTTGTATCGATAAACGCAATAACCGGTCTGTTAAATTTCTCTGCTTGCTTCATTAAACGAAGTGCTTTTCGGTACCCTTCAGGATGTGGCATACCGAAATTACGTCTAATATTTTCTTTTGTATCTTTACCACGTTGATGTCCAACGACAGTAACCGGCAATCCACGATAAGATGCGATACCTGATACGATTGCAGCATCGTCTCCGAATAATCGATCACCATGACATTCAAAGAAATCTGTAAATAATCTATTAACATAATCCAAAGTAGTTGGTCGTTCTGGATGTCTAGCAACTTGTACACGATCCCAAACTCCCATGTTACCGTATATTTCATTTTCTAAGGTTTTTAAACGTTCCTCTAAACGTCTGATTTCTTCAGAAAAATCAACATCATGTTGACTTGTATAAACCTTTAGTTCGTCTATTTTCGTCTTTAGTTCATGAATCGGTTTTTCGAATTCTAACATAACCACTATTGCAAGACACCCCCTTGATGTAAGTTAAGGATTGTAAATAATTTTGAACGTAATTCTAATCGTGAAATGACTGCATCAAGCTGACCATGATTCATTAGGAATTCAGCAGTTTGGAAGTCTTCAGGTAATTCTTCACGGATCGTTTGCTCGATAATACGTCTACCTGCAAAACCGATTAAAGCACCAGGCTCAGCAAAGTTAAAATCGCCTAAAGACGCAAAACTAGCAGATACTCCACCTGTAGTTGGATTTGTCATAATTGAAATGGCTAAATAACCTAGTTCACTATGCTTTTTAAGCGCAGCGCTAGTTTTTGCCATTTGCATTAAACTTAAAATACCTTCCTGCATACGAGCTCCGCCAGATGCAGTAAAAATAATAAATGGTGATCCGTCAGATGAAGCTCGCTCAACTGCACGAGTTATTTTCTCTCCGACAACAGATCCCATGCTTCCCATTCGGAATCTTGCATCCATAACTGCAATTACAACAGGAATTCCGTCGATTTTTCCTTTTCCTGTTACAATAGCCTCGTTAAGCTCTGTTTTTTTACGATCACCTTCAAGCTTCTCTATGTAATCAGGGAAGTGTAAAGGATTTGCAGAAATCATATTTTGATCAAACTCTTCAAAAGTATCTTCATCAATTAAACTTTCGATTCTTTCGAATGCTGTCATTTGATGGTGATATCCACAACTATTACAAACTTTTAGGTTTTTTATTAATTCTTTTGTAATACTAATTTTTTTACATTTAGGACATTTTGTCATAACACCGTCAGGTAAATCTTGTCTCATTACTTCTGAAGGTATAGATGCATATTTTTTCTTTTTGGAAAATAAGTCTTTTATTTGCAACCTAATTCCTCCTAACTTTTTTAGTACTAAATACTAATAGGATACTATAAATGTTATACACTTTTTGTTAACATTTGTCGATAAAATTCAGCTAAATTTCGTCATTTCAACGATTTAAACAACATGAAATTTGTAGAAAATCTTAAAAAATTAATTTATACATTTTTTATGAAATTCCTTTAATTCCCAACAATCTCTGCGCTTTTTACCACATCTAAGTATTATATCAGATAAAAAAGGATAGTACTACATTACTTAATTTTAGTATTGTAATACTATCCCCATTAATATTGATATCTGGTAATAAAACTATTTAATTAAAGCTAGTTTTTTTGTTTTTTCTTCGATTTCTTTCGGGTCAACATTCAGTCTAGCAACCCCTGTTTCCATTGCAGCTTTTGCCACACTAGCAGCTACTTTTGGAGCTACTCGAGGATCAAATGGTGCTGGAATAATAAAATCTGGCGATAAATCCGCTTCACTTACTAAGCTTGCAATTGCATTTACTGCAGCAATTTTCATCTCTTCATTAATATGTGTAGCCCGAACATCTAATGCTCCACGGAAAATTCCTGGGAATGCAAGAACGTTATTTACTTGGTTAGGATAATCACTTCGACCAGTACCAATTACTAAAGCTCCAGCTTCTTTTGCATCTTCAGGCATAATTTCCGGATCAGGATTAGCCATTGCAAAAATAATAGGATTTTCGTTCATTGAACGAACCATTTCTTGTGTAACTGCTCCTTTTACAGAAACCCCAATAAATACGTCTGCTCCTTCAAGTACTTCTTTAAGGCTACCTTGTATTTTATCTTTATTCGTGTATTTTGCAACTTCATTTTTTACGCTATTCATACCATTTGGACGACCTTCGTAAATCGCGCCTTTTGTATCGCACATAATAATTTGACGAACACCAAAACGATATAATAATTTTAATATAGCAATACCTGCAGCCCCTGCACCATTTAGGACTACTTTAATATCAGCCATATTTTTATTCACTATTTTTAAAGCATTAACTAAACCTGCAAGTGTAACGATAGCCGTTCCATGTTGATCATCATGGAATATTGGAATATTCGTTTCACGCTTTAAGCGCTCTTCTATTATAAAGCAGTTTGGAGCTGCAATATCCTCTAAATTTATTCCACCAAATGTAGGTTCTAACAATTTTACTGTTTGAATGATTTGCTCTACATCTTGTGTATTTAAGCAGATAGGAAATGCATCAACACCAGCAAAGCTTTTAAACAACGCAGCTTTACCTTCCATTACAGGTAATGCAGCCTCTGGTCCTATATTACCTAGTCCAAGAACGGCAGAACCATCAGAAACTACACCAACCATATTACCTTTCATTGTGTATTCATAAACTCTGCTTTTTTCTTCGTAAATTTCTTTACACGGCTCGGCAACACCTGGTGAGTACGCTAAACTTAGTTCTTTAGCATTTGTAACTGGCACCTTAGAAACTGTTTCTAATTTACCTTGATGTACTCTATGCATATGTAATGCTTCTTCACTTAATAATGACAAACTATTCACTCTCCCTAATGTTGACGAGTTGACTTTTCAACTGTATATTTCTTTGTGATTTTCTCTTTAAAAGGTACAATTTTCTTTTTGTATGATATCACATGTATGTTAATAATAAATAGTTTAGAGAAGAATGTCTATTTCTTTAATACAACATTTGCATCCCCTACAATATTCCTTAACATCGAAAGACAATTCACAGATGGATTTACATAATAGTGTTCAGATAATTGAACAGCTTTTTTATCTTCCTCATAGTAAAGCACAACTTTCGTATGCCCTTTAAACTTAGAGATTGTTTGCTGTATTGTATATGAAATATTTTTATTAGTATGTCCCGTAATTTTAATAAATAAAGTATACTTCTTTTGATCGTTTAGTTCTTCCATTTCTTCGATTGTAAGAACTTCATTTATAATTAATTGTTTTCTTTCATCCCGTTCATCAACTTTTGCTTTAACTACGACTACTTCTTTTTCTTTTAATTTATGACGGTATTTTTCAAAAGTAGTTGGAAATACGACAGCATCAATCGAAGTACTTAAATCTTCAACTTGTAAAAAAGCCATATGCTGTTGTTTTTTTGTTTTTGTAACTCTTAAATCCTTAATATAGACAAACAGTAGATGCTCTGTATCTTTCTTCATCATACTTGATGAAATATTCTCAGCATCACTTTCATTAACCAACTTCTCGTATTGACTAATTGGATGACCTGATAAGTAAGTACCTAAAGCCTGTTTTTCGAGTTCAAGCTTAATTGAAACTTTCATTGGCTCCACTTTAATAATTTCTGGTTTAGGCACAAAATCTTCATCAAGAAATAAATCATATTGATCTTCATTTTCAGGTCTTACTATATCCACATAATCAAAAATCATATCAATATTTGCTAATAGTGTTGCTCGGTCGAGCTCAAACTCATCAAAACACCCTGAAAAAATTAAGTTTTCTATACTTTTACGGTTTAATGCTTTTGGTGAAATTTTAATACATACTTCAAAAAAGTCTTTATATGGTCGCTTTTGTAGAATTTCTCTTACAGTTGCTATTCCTATATTTTTAATAGCTAATAAACTATATCGAATTCCATTTCCTTCAACTACAAATGCATATTGACTTTTATTTATTGAAGGTGGATAGATTGGGATTCCTTTCAGTTTTGCTTCACCAATATAATTCGATACTTTCTCTTCACTTCCTATAAAACTCGATAAAAGTGCTGCATAAAATTCAAGAGGAAAATTTGCCTTTAAATATGCTAGTTGATACGCAATCATACTATACGCAACAGCATGACTCCTATTAAATCCATAGTTAGCAAATTGGACAATTAAATCGTATACTTCATTTGCAACTTGCTCATCATAACCTTTAGCTATTGCACCTTCTACAAAATGAATTCTTTCTTTGTCTAAAACTTCCTTCTTCTTTTTACTTACAGCTCTTCGAAGTAAATCTGCTTCACTTAAAGTAAACCCTGAAAGAGTTGAAGCAATTTGCATGATTTGCTCTTGATAGATAATTACACCATAGGTTGGTTTTAATATTTTTTCTAAAACAGGATGAGGATAAGTTACCTGCTCCAACCCATGCTTATATTGAATAAATCTAGGGATTTGCTCCATCGGACCCGGACGATATAACGCGTTTACAGCCACTATATCTTCAAACTGATTAGGCTGTAATTGCTGTAACACTCTTCTCATCCCTGAAGATTCTAGCTGAAATACACCTGAAGTATCTCCTTTACTAAGAATTTCAAATGTTTTTAGATCTTGTAATGGAATTTCTTCCAAATTAATTACTTCGCCTTTTGCTTCATAAATTAATCGACAGACTTCTTCCAATAAACTTAAGTTACGTAGGCCAAGGAAGTCCATCTTTACTAATCCAAGCTCTTCAAGTATTTCTGCGGGATATTGTGTTAAAAACACTCCATGATTCCCCTCTTGTAACGGGACAACATTTGTTAACGGAAGTTCAGAAATAATAACACCTGCTGCATGGATGCTTGTATGACGAGGTAATCCTTCAACTTGGCAAGCTACCTCAAATATCCTTTTATGAATACCAGAATGTTCAACATGACTTTTAAATGCTTTTGATTGCTCATAGACATCTTTTAATCCTAGTGATGATGATGGAATTAGCTTCGAATACCGATCTATTTCTGTTGGAGTAAGCCCCATTACCCTGGCAATATCTCGAATGGCCGCTTTTGCTCCTAATGTTCCAAATGTAATAATTTGTGCAACATGCACATCACCATATTTTGAAGCTACATAATCTATCATTTCATCTCTTCGATGATCTGGAAAGTCGATATCAATATCTGGCATTGTAATTCTTTCTTCATTTAAAAATCGTTCAAATAGTAAATTATAATGTAATGGGTCTACATTCGTAATTTTTAATACATAAGCCACTAAAGATCCCGCAGCGGACCCACGTCCTGGGCCAACAAATATTCCTTGTTCATGTGCATATTTAATGAAGTCCCAAACTATAAGGAAATAATCGTTAAATCCCATCTTATTGATTGTATTTAACTCAAATTCTAATCTTTGTTTAAGTTCATCATTTATTTCCCCGTACCGCTCAACTATCCCATTTTCGCAAACCATTTTTAAATATTCCAACGTTGAATACTCATCTGGTACTGGATACTTAGGCAATAACGGCTGATGAAATGGAATCGTTACATTACATAGATCTGAAATATGTATCGTGTTTTGAAATGCTTCTTCTTCATCAGAAAACAGCTTTACTAACTCGGCCTTTGATTTATAATAATATTCATTCGAATGTAATCTTGGTCTTGATTCGTCCGATAACTTAGTACCATTTTTAACTGAAAATAATGCATCTTGAATAAGTGCATCCTCTTTTTCAATATATCGAATGTCATTTGTTACAACTAGACCGATGTTTGTTTCTTTTTGTACTTGTTTAATTAATGGATATAGCGAACGATCTTCAGGTAAACTGTGATCTTGAATACTGACAAAAAAGTGATCGAAAATCGATTGATACTCTTTTAAATGAACAATAGCTCTTTCGATTTCTCCATTTAAAAGTAAGTTTTCAATTTCTCCTTCGATTCCCGGCGTAATTGCAATCACGCCGCTGCTATATGCCGATAACCACTTTTTAGGAATACCTTCTGGTGATTTAGTCCCTATAATACTCGTAAGTTTTAAAAGGTTTTGATAACCAGTCAAATCTTTTGCTAGTAAAATCATCGGATAAGACTGCTGTTCATCCATTAAAATTGAGAGTTTCACCCCAATAATTGGCTTAATCCCTGCTTTTTTACACGCATGATAAAAAGGAATTACCCCGTACATGACATTTTCATCTGCAATAGCAAGCGCAGGATGTCCTTCTCTAACAGCAGCATTAATTAATTCATCTATTTTACATGCGCTTTGCAATAAACTATAAGAACTTTGAACTTGCAAATGAACAAAACTCATCTACATTCCTCCTTACCATCTTTTCAATATAATCTATTCTATCACAAAACACGAACTTACATTCTATTTTTGTTCGGAGAAAATAAAACAAATCATTTATTTTGAGGCTTACTTTAATACTCATCATACACATAACACTTTGTCCATATATATTAATTGAGGGAGTGAGGACAATTGGAGCTTAAGTTGCCATTTATACCAGCATTAATTTCAATGTATTTTATTTCACTAGGAATCATAATAGGCGGATCAATCATCGGTTCAATCGGTTACTACGTAATTGGGCAACCACCACTAAGCAGCATGTATGATTTATCAATGAAATTAAGAATTTGGGCAATTGTTGGGGCGATTGGCGGAACATTTGATACATTTTATAGTTTTGAAAAAGGATTATTTGAAGGAGAAACAATCGAATTCATTAAGCAAATTTTCATGATTATAGCCGCCATGGGAGGAACACATACAGGTACAATCATTATTCAATGGTTTACAGGAGAACATGTTTAATGAAAGCTCCACCAGAACAACTTTCCCACGGTTGGGCTAAATTTTTTGTAGGCATTTTTTTTGGATTTATCATTAGTTGGCTTGTTTTTATTTATTTTTATGGAGTGACAGAAGAAGAACAAGTAAAACAAATATCTGAATTAAAAATGCTCAATAAAGAGTATTTAAGAGATAAAAATATATTTTTTGAAAATATGGAGCGAATGAACAAAGAAAACAAACGAAAATTAACAGTCCAAGAAATCAAAGTGACAATATTAAATTACAAACAATACAATTTAAATGAATTTACTAAACTTCAACTTGTTAATGATGTAGAGGATGATCTAAGTAATTTACTTACTCAAGATATAAAAAGTGTTTCCCAAAATCGAGAGTTATTAAGACGTGCAATTGAAAACAAAGTTTATATTAAAGATGATCGGCGATTTAAACTAGAAATAGATACAATCTATTTTGATACCGTATTAGAAATTACCCTAAAAATAAAAAGCACAAAATAAATGAGAGGCTAGAACTTACAATTAGCCTCTCAAATTTATTTTTTAAGCTTTATTTTTCTTCCCTACAAACCTTTTTTAATTCTTCCACTACTTTTTCTGCATCTTCCCATGAGAAGATTTTCGCTCCAGATGCAAGCGGATGCCCACCACCGTTAAACATAGCAGCTACTCCGTTTATAACTGGTCCTTTTGAACGAAGACGAACTCGAATTAAATCCTCTTCTTCTAAAAAGACAACCCAAGCTTTTACCCCTTTTATATGCCCAAGTGAACTTACAGCTAATGAAGCTTGCTCAGAGTTTACATTGTATTCATCCATTAGAGCCTTTGTCATGTTTATATGACCGACTCCCTCTTCTGTTAGTTTAAAATTTTGAAGAACATATCCATTTAAATGTGCCATCTCAATTGATGTTTCGTACATATTGTCATATATTTCATTAATAGAAAAATCCTTTTTTATCAAATTACTAGCTGCATGAAAAGTTCTTTCTGTTGTACTTGGAAATAGGAATCTTCCTGTATCTCCAATAATACCTGCATAAATTAGTCTTGCAGCTTTGTCAGTTACGACTAATTGTTCATTGCTACTTTCTGCAAGTTCAAAAATTAACTCACTTGTTGAACTGGCAGTAGTATCAACATGCATAATGTCACCGTATGGATCAACGTTCGGATGATGATCAATTTTAATCAGTTTCTTTCCAGTTGAATATCTAGCGTCATCTACTCGTTCTGTATTCGCAGTGTCACAAACAATGACAAGTGCATCCTTATATACTTCATCTTCAATTTCATCCATTTTATATAAATACTCTAGAGATTGTGGCAAATGTCCTACAACATATACTTTTTTTGCAGGATAACTTGCTTTAATCATCTCTGCTAAACCGCACTGAGAACCGATTGCATCTGGATCTGGTCGAACATGACGATGTATTATGATCGTATCAAATGAATGTATATCTTTTAAAATTTGTTCTTTCAACATTAAACTCTCCTTTATATGAAAACTTTTGAAATATAGTATCTATGACTGTAAAATAGAATTATGTATTAGTCATTGAAAGGTGGAAGCTAAGTGAATAGCATTGCAACAATCGTAATTATATCTTTTCTATTCTTCTTATTTTACGTTACCAAATTTTTCTTTACAAGCGAACTATTAACAAAAAAAATTGCAGGATCACGTGCAAGATTAACTTTTGGATTATTCTTATTGCTTTACGGTATAAATCAAATGGTAGCAAAGCTTGAATTAATAACAATTTGTGTCGGTATTCTTTTCATTCTATTTGGTGTGGCAAATCTATATCGTGGATACTTACAGAATAAGCATTATAAAGCAATTGAAAATAAACAAACTGTTTAATCTTATAGTAATCTAGAAAGTGAGAAAACTTACATGATGACAGAAGAACTATTTTCATCAAAATTTGATGAACTAGTAGAATTATCACATTCTAGTAATAAACTTCAAAAACTACTTACTTTTGCAGAAGAATTAGAGAATCAAGAGGAATGGGGATATCTATATTATGTAAATATGGAATTAGCAGAAACTGCTTTTTCTATTGGTGAAATAGACTTATTTATTGATACCTTCTTGTGGTGTGTAGATTTATATGATCAAAACGAAGAACGTATCGAGCAAGAGCAAATCCTATGGCTGTACAAATGGTTGTTGGAAATAATACCTCAGTCCCTCAGATTCACTTTAGAAGAAATTCACCATTATTTCGAAGATTTTAAGAATCGTTTAGTGATTGCTAACTATTCTTTAAGACCTTATTTTCAAGCTCTATTTATAATGAATTTATATTTAAATCAAATTGATTACGCAAAACAAAACTATCAACTATTTAAAAAATCTCCAAGGGATGATCTAAGTAATTGTGAAAAATGCGAAATGTATGGTGAAATGATTTATCTATTAAAAACTGATCATCTTCAAGAAGCTTTAAATTTACAAAATAAAATAATGAATAGCTCAGTTGATTGTGATGAAGCGATTCACAAATCCTATTCCAAATTACTTCTTCCTTTATTTGAAGATGGCAAAATAGACGAAGCATTAATCATTCAACAAAAAGCTTATTTTGTAACATATAATCGCACAAAATACATTCCTGAACTAAGTGAGCAAATGATCTTTTTAACTTTTTGTGATCCTGACAGAGCAATTGAATTGTTTTATAAACATGTTGATGTATGTGACAATCTTTCGAATCTATCACATAAATTCGAATTTTGGCTAGCAGCATTATTTATGGCGAAAAAATTGAAAATAAATGAAGATGAATTTATTTATGATTTAGAGAAATTAGAGAAAATTGTATATGACTTAGCAAAAGATTTTGATACTAGAAACGAAAATAATGAATTTGTTAATCGAGTTAATAAACTACTTTCGAATTAAAAATACGGGATGATTTTTTCATAAACTTCAAAGGCAGGGAATGGTTTCCTGCTTTTTTTTATGTGACTAAAAAATAATGGAAGCCCTAAAAAGGCTTCCAAACTTATCGATCTAATAACTGCATCATCATTAATGCTTTACCTACTAATATTCCTTGCTGAAATACTTCAACATCAACTTTTCCAAACTTACGACCTAATTCTAAAACTTTTGGTTTAATTTCAATTACATCATCAATTTGAACTGGCTGTACGAAGTAAATTGTAATATTTTCTACGATTAAGTCCCCTTTTTTCATGTCACGAACTGCTCGTTTACCTGCCTCGGTTACAATAGTCGTAAATACGCCATGTGAAAGAGTACCAATTACATTCGTCATTTGCGGAGTTACATTACATCTAATTGTAAAGTCATCATTTTTTTGATCTTTATTATTATGGAATTGACTCGTAACTATATCATCAATTGTTTCTCCCACTTGAGGCTGACGTTGCAATTGCTGTAGTGCTTCAAGTACATCTTGACGACTTATAATACCGATTAAGTTATTCGATGTATTTACAACTGGTAGCAACTCTATGCCTTCCCAAACCATCATTCTAGCAGCTGCCGCAACCGACATCTTTTCATTTACACTTATTGGTTGTCTAGTCATAACTTTGTCAATTCTTTGAGTACGTTGTTCATGTATGATATCCTTTGAAGTTACAATTCCAATTAGCTTACCTCGATCATCAATTACTGGATATCTTCCATGACCTGTGTCTCTATTATGTTCATACCACTTTTCAACTACATCAAATGGAGATAGTGTAGCTGTTTTTTCAGTTGGAATGAGTATATCCTCAACTAGTACTATATCTTTCTTAATTAACTGATCATAAATTGCTCTATTAATTAACGTCGCAACAGTGAACGTATCATAACTAGAAGAAATAATCGGCATTTTCATTTCATCCGCAAGACGTTTTACACTTTCTTCAGTATCAAATCCACCTGTTACTAAAACCGCTGATCCTTCTTTTAATGCTAATTCATGCGCCTTCACTCGGTTTCCGACGATTAATAAATTATTTGCACTAATATATCTCATCATCGCATCAAGCTGCATTGCACCAATAACAAACTTATTAAGTGTTTTATGTAATCCTTCTTTACCACCTAAAACTTGTCCATCAACAATATTAACAACTTCGGCAAAAGTTAATTTTTCAATATTTTCTTTTCTTTTCGTTTCAATTCGAATCGTACCTACACGCTCAATGGTACTAACGAAACCTTTGTTTTCCGCATCTTTAATTGCTCTATATGCAGTACCTTCACTTACACTTAAATCTTTTGCAATTTGTCTTACTGATATTTTATGACCGACCGGTAGTTGTTCAATATGTTCTAGTATTTGATCGTGCTTTGTAGTCAATTACCTCACCAAGCTTTCAATGGTTGTATTAATATTTTTATTAACTATTATATAACAATTCATACCATGAAAAAAAGCACGTTTCAACGTGCTACTAAAACTGTACTAATATTTTTTTCGATTGCCTATACTACAATAGTGAAATTGTTGTATTTGGCTCATGAATGAAACCATTTTTCTTTGGTAATTTTGCAAGGAACTCATTTGGGTCTACTTGGATTGGTGGAAATGTATTATAATGCATCGGAATTACTTGCTGTGCATTAATCCATTCAGAAGCAATTACTGCATCATCGATTCCCATTGTAAAATGATTACCAATTGGTAAATAGGCTATATCGATATTCTCATACTCACCTAAAGTTTTCATTCCTCTGTATAATGCAGTATCACCAGCATGATAAATTGTTTTACCAGCTATTTTTAATAAAACGCCTGATGGTGGTCCTACATTAATTATTTGTTTATTTTCTTCATCAACAATACTTGAACCATGGATTGCTTCTACTAATTTTAATTTACCAAATGAAAACTCTTTTTCTCCCCCGATATGCATAGGGACAACTTTGACACCTTGCCACGAGATCCAAGTTGCTAATTCCACAGGAGCAATAACAGTTGCATCATTTCGTTTTGCTAGTTCAACTGTGTCACCTAAATGATCACCATGACCATGTGTTACATAAATATAATTCACTTTAATATTTTCTACTTTTACATTAGTATGTGGATTGCCGTTAATAAATGGGTCAATAATAATTGAATCTTGACCTTGTTCTACTAAAATAACACTGTGCCCAAAATATGTAATTTTCAAATGAAGTCGCTCCTTTATTATAAAATTAGTCTCTACCACATTTTAACAGATTATTTTCTATTACAAAAATAAGAAATAAGTTAACTATTTTACGAAATTCGATAAAAAATGATAAAATAAGAGTGTTATAAACTGTAAAGACTTTTTTTGTTTATTGCAGTAATTTGTTTTTTAAGAAAGGATGTTACAAATGGAACACCGTATACAAAATCTATCAACTTGGTTAAAAGAGCAAGATATTCAACTAGGATTTATTACATCTACTGAGAACGTATTTTATTTAACTAATTTCCATTGTAATCCACATGAGCGTCTTTTAGCTTGTCTTGTATTTCCAAATGAAGAGCCTATTCTTGTATGTCCACAAATGGAAGTTGGACATGTACAAAATGCTGGCTGGAAATATGACGTAATCGGCTTTAATGATAGTCAAGATCCTTGGGCAATGATACAGGAATCATTAGCAAAACGTAATATTACAGTAAATCGTATGGCGATCGAAAAAGAGCATCTTCTTGTTGGCCGCTATGAAAGATTAGTACAACTTTTCCCTGGAGTGCAATTCCTTGCAGCTGAAGAAAAATTACATGACTTACGTTTAATTAAAGATAGTGAAGAAATTCGTCGTATGCAAGTTGCTGCTGAAGCGGCTGACATGGCTTGCCAAATTATTGTTGATCGTATTGCTGAAGGCAAAACAGAAATGGATTTAATTGCTGAAATGGAATACGAAATGAAGAAAAAAGGCATTTCTAAAACATCATTTAGCACGTTAATTTTAACTGGTGCAAACTCAGCGTTACCACATGGAAATCCAGGTACAAACCCAATTAAAAAAGGTGATTTCGTACTTATGGACTTAGGTTTTATCGTTGATGGATATTGCTCAGATATTACTCGTACAGTAATGTTTGGTCAACCAAATGAACAACAACGAGAAATTTATGAAACCGTTTTAAAAGGTCAACTTGCTGCAATCGAAGTAAGTAAACCAGGTGAGATATTAGGAAATGTTGATCGCGCTGCTCGTCAAATCATCACAGACGCTGGATATGGCGAATATTTCGTTCACCGTATTGGTCACGGTTTAGGTATTGGCATCCACGATTACCCATCAGTAAATGATTCAAATACTGATATTATTAAAACTGGTATGTCTTATACAATTGAACCAGGAATCTATGTGCCAAATGTTGGTGGAGTTCGTATTGAAGATGATATCGTTATTACAGAAACTGGTGCAATAACTTTAACAAAGTTCCCTAAAGAATTAATCATCCTATAATATGAATCAAGGCCAATTAATAAATATCCGACAAGTACTTCCATCAGATATCCCTATTATGCATAAATGGGAATGTGATGATGAGATTGGTAAGCTTGTAGGAATAGAAAAGCCACGTTCTTTAGATGAAATGGTACAAGGCTATGAAAAATATTTTGACGGACTTAAACCTAATCTCCGTTTATTCACAATCGAATACAATGGTATTTGTGTTGGAAGAATTGAATTAGGAAATCTTGATCAAGAGAATAATCATGCCGCTTTTGGAATCGTAATTGGGGATCAATCAATGCAAAAGAAAGGAATAGGTTCATTTGCATTAAACTATCTACTAAATTATGCTTTTAATGAATTAAAACTCGTAAAAATATACGGTGAAGTATACGAATTTAATATCGCTTCACAAAATTTCCTTACAAAATTAGGCTTTCAATTAGATGGTATATTGCGCAAGCATGAGTTTTTTAAAGGCGCTCATCGTGATATGTATCAATATAGCATTTTGAAAGAAGAATATAATTTGAGTCAGGTTTAAAGAAAAAGAATCCCTTTCTTCAGATGAAGATTGGGATTCTTTAGTTGTATAGACAAAATACTAAAACTTGATTTTCAGACTGATTGCAAGCGCTTGTCTTTCGAGGCGAGAAGCCTGGTGAGGAGCGGAGTTACCTTTGACGGTAATGAGCACCGCAGTCAGGTGAAGCAACGAAGAAAGCGAGCGTTTGTCAACAGTCTGAAAAAACTTTTTGAAGGATTGTATGCTGTAACGGAACACCACCCATTGATACATTTCGTTCAATTAGATGATACTGTTTGCCATTTATTATAAAAAGTCTATTTCCTCTGTAATCAACTGTTTTACCTTGGCTTTCTAGCTCGGCCTTCACAGCCTTCGCATATTCATTCAGATTTAAATAACGCTCATCTAAATCTAATGTAATATTTTGATTACGATAACCCATTAGCCAGTTAAACCCGAAAACACCTGCAATTAGAAAAATAAGTATAAAAATAAATTCCAATATCCTCACTCCTTTTTACATAAAATGGAAATTATAATATCATTTTACTATAAATATAAAATGAATGTTATTGGAATTGTGAATAAAATAAAATCCCTTTACCATCATCGATAAAGGGATTTTTCTTTTTATTAGTTTGTAGAAACAGAAGTACCTTGTAATAAAGTAGTTGCTTCTTTGTATTCTAAGCCGTGAGCTTCCGCTACTGCTTCGTATGTTACATATCCATCAAGTGTATTAATACCTTTGAATAATGCAGAGTTATCTAAGCAAGCTTTTTGATAACCTTTGTTTGCAATTTGAACTGCATAAGGTACTGTAACATTTGTTAATGCCATTGTAGAAGTACGAGGTACTGCACCAGGCATGTTTGCTACAGCGTAGTGTACTACTCCATGCTTCTCATATGTTGGGAAATCATGAGTTGTAATACGATCTGTTGTTTCGAAAATACCACCTTGGTCAATTGCAATATCAACTACAACTGAACCTGGTTCCATTGATTCGATCATTTCTTTTGTTACAAGTTTTGGTGCTTTTGCACCTGGAATTAATACTGCACCGATTACAAGATCAGATTCTTTAACCGCTTCAGCAATATTGTAAGGGTTTGACATTAAAGTCGTAATTTGATGACCAAAAATATCATCTAATTGACGTAAACGATCTGGATTTAAGTCAATCATCGTTACATGAGCACCAAGACCAACAGCTACTTTAGCAGCATTTGTTCCTGCTACACCACCACCAATGATTGTAACATTTCCACGACGTACTCCTGGTACTCCACCTAATAAAATACCTTTTCCGCCTTTATTTTTCTCAAGGAATTGAGCACCGATTTGAGCTGACATACGTCCTGCTACTTCACTCATTGGAGTTAATAACGGTAATGTATTGCCAACTTGTACAGTTTCGTAAGCAATTCCTACTACTTTATTATCAATTAAAGCCTTAGTTAATTCAGGCTCTGGAGCTAAATGTAAGTATGTGAATAAAATTAATCCTTCACGGAAATATCCATATTCGCTTGGAATTGGTTCTTTAACTTTCATAACCATTTCATTATTCCAAGCCTCTTCAGCTGTTTCAACAATTGTTGCGCCAGCATTTACGTATTCTTCATTTGTAAATCCTGAACCAATTCCTGCATTTGTTTCAATATAAACTGAATGTCCATGTCCAACTAGGTTCATTACTCCAGCTGGTGTCATTGCTACACGATTTTCGTTGTTTTTTATTTCTTTTGGTACCCCAATACGCATGTTATTTCCCCCTGAAATATATTTAATTCGTGCCTCTTAGGATGAGCTCTATTTAGTAAAAATTAATACATTTTTATATTAACACAAAACATATGTGCAGAAAATGAAAACGCTTAATTTCGTTTAATAAAAATAAATTCAGAATCTTTTTTACTATAAATTATGCTTTAAAAATGGAATTGTCCCATGATTTCTTATGATAATGGAATATGTCTGTATTTATTAATGACATCTAAACCACCAGTGATTTCAAATATATCACCCGTTATAAAATCAGACTCTTCCTTACACAAAAATTGCACCATTCTTGCTATATCTTCTCCAGTGCCAGATCTTCCAACTGGTGCAAGACCTTTTCCATCCTTACTTGCCTCAGTTTGACTTGCTTCTTTCATATCACCAACAATATCTCCTGGACAAATCATATTCGAAGTTATACCGTTTTCAGCTTCCTCATAGGCTATTGTTTTCGTTAATGAAACTAGCCCTACTTTAGCTGCGCTGAATGCAGAACGATAAATCCATCCCGAAGCTGAGTTGGCACCTTGAAATCCATAATTAATTATTCGGCCATATTTCTGCTTTCTCATAATTGGAATAATTTGCTTTAAAAGATAAAACACGCTGTGCAAATTTCCATACATCAAGTATTCCCACTCTTCATCAGTGTAGTCGGCCAGTTTTTTACGGTTAAATAAATACGGACCAGCATTATTGATCAGACAATCAACCCTACCGAATTTCTCCATCGTTTTTGAGACAATCTCATTAATAAATTGTTTATCGCAAATATCACCTTTTACAAAAAGAATTCGGTCTAAATAATCCTTCCATTCTTCTTTTCGCTCTTTGACAGCTTGTTCATCAGAAAAGTACGTAACAGTTACTGAATAACCTTCGTTTAAAAATGCTTCAGTTACTTTCTTCCCTAACCCCTTCGATCCTGCCGTAATGACAGCATGCCTCATAAAACTCTTCCTTTCAAGTCTAAATAATTTTATATATTTGTGAAAATCATCTAGATAAATCAATCAATTGTATGTATTTGTAAATTCTATTCTCATTAACCTTTTTAAAAGGTTATTTAAGCCAAAAGACCTATCCTTTAAAAATTATGTCATTATCTTATACATATATCTTTAATTTAGTAAGATTATTTTATTAAAAGATAACTATGTTTTCTATTATTATGAATTATTTTCCTTTTATTTTAATAATTTTTATTTTTAGATTTTAGGCTTTTTACAAACAATTTTTATCTCGCAAATCTAGAAATTTAAAAATCAATATGTTTCACATATTTTTTTCAATGTATAATATAGTCAAGAGGTGGAGTAAAAATGTTACAAGATTATTTTTCATACGATGAACGATTAGGTATTTTTCTACCCAGCCTAAATTTAGATTGGGAAGATTACTCTCACGACCAACAACAAATGATTCTTACGGAATGGGAATATATACGTGGTGGAATACCTGATCAAATTAAGCGTTTAGAGTTTTCGATTAATCATAAACAAGAACAATTAAATCATGAATCAGATTTTGCTTTGAGCTGTAAATTAAATTCTGAAATTGCAGATTTAGCATCAGTTATTAATGATCTTTGGATTTGGTTTAGAAGTAACCAACAAATGTCGAATGATACAAAAATACATGGTTAAAAAGCTAACAATAAATTTGTTAGCTTTTTTTCTGTATCACTATTATTTTGTTTATTCATTTTCGCGCTTTTGAATTTGTAAAAGCGTGTCTCCGATTGTTTTTAGTTCCTCTTTGAGTCTGATGGTTTCATTGGCAACTTTTTCGGAGGATGCTTCTTTAATTTGCTTGTTTAGTTGGTCTATCACTTTTCGTAACTTCCCGACAGATTGTTCTAGTTGAAAACTTGATGTAGGCTTCATAATTGCCTCCTTGAATGGTTTTCTTTTAGCATACCATATACTCGTTTACAACCATACGGGTATTCGATGAACTAAGAGTAAATAGACCATTGGAGGTTCGAAGTATTTCGGTTTTCACTCATTCTACACACTTAAAAAGCTAACAGTAGATTTGTTAGCTTCTCTAATAATGATTTAATCTGTTGGTTCCTGATTTACCCGTTCCGATAATATACGATATTGATAAAATTTCTTTGTATATTCTAATACGTTTTTTGTAAAAGATTCATTCCATTTCGCCCCTACAGAAACGCCTAATAATGGAATACCACCTAAAACTTTATTCCGTAATGAATGGATCATTAATAACTTGCACATTTGTAATATGACTGTGTAATAAACCCCTTCTCCCTTAAATTCATTTTCCCAAGTTGCAAATACGTCAGAATCCTCATGCTTTAAAATATCATTCATTAAATTACTCCAAACAACATATTTTTCAGTTGATGGGAGAATTGCACCTTGTAATATTTTTAAGCTACATTCCATCTCTTTTGGAATACTTACATCATATCCATAACAAAGAGCTATTTCCTGTACCGTTTTAAGATTAATAAATAATAATGCCGGTAAATCGCCAAATAAAGCAAGTTTTGAGCTAGTTCCACTTATACCACCTTGAACACTTGAGACAATTAATGCTTTCGATATTTCTTGCTCAGCTAAGAAATTTAATTGTCTTAATGGTAACTTTCTTAAATCGCTTATTGTCTTAATATCACTTCTTAAAATTTGCGCTCGAGTAAGAATATCTAATTTTTTTTCTTGAAACTGTTTTGTTGTTTGTATTAAAGATTGAGTGTGGAAAAAAGCAGTTGAAAAAAATTCATTAAAAGTACTCGAATAACTCTGAGGTATTTTTTGGAGGAGAAAATTAGAAGCATTTTGATACATCAATTCAAATTTATTTAAATTTTGCTGTTGTTGTTTCTTTTCAATCAATTCGTTAAGTTCAAGCCATAGATTATACTCTTTCATTTGATCCATACTATCACCTCAAATATAAAAAAACGTAGAGCCAAAAAGTGATCTCATCTTAAGAATATGAGGTCATCTATTTTTGTATGCTCTACGTTTATGTTTACTAAAAGATTATTTCATTCCAACTCGTACTACATCTCTTGCGATTACAACTTCTTCATTAGTAGGAATAACGATTACTTTAACTGGAGAGTGATCAAAGCTAATGAAAGCTTCTTTTCCTCTAAAGTTATTTTTACTTGGGTCAAAATAAACACCCATAAATTCAAGACCTTCTAAAACGGCTTGACGAATTTCCGGACCATTTTCACCAATACCCGCAGTGAAAATAATTGCATCTACGCCTTTCATACGAGCAGCGTAAGAACCTAAATATTTGTGGATACGTTCAATGAATACACTTTGAGCGATTTTAGCTCGTTTATTACCTTCTTCAGCTGCAGTCTCAATATCACGTAAGTCACTTGAGAATCCAGAGATACCAAGCATACCACTTTGTTTATTTAATACATCAAGTACTTCCTCAGCTGTTTTACCTGTTTTTTCCATAATAAATGGAATTAAAGCTGGGTCTAAGTTACCTGAACGAGTTCCCATTGTTACACCAGCAAGTGGAGTGAATCCCATTGAAGTATCGATTGATTTTCCACCTTCAACTGCAGCAATACTTGCACCATTTCCTAAGTGACATGAAATAAGTCTTAATTCTTCAAGAGGTTTACCGATTAATTCAGCAGCTCTTTCTGTTACATACTTATGAGATGTACCGTGGAATCCATATTTACGAATACCAAATTGTTTATAGTACTCATAAGGTAAGCTATATAAGTAAGACTCTTCAGGCATTGTTTGATGGAATGCAGTATCAAATACAGCAACTGCAGGAATATTTGGTAATAATTCTTTAAATGCACGAATACCAACTAGGTTAGCTGGGTTATGAAGCGGTGCTAAATCTGAAAGTTGATCAATTTGTTGTTCAACTTCTTCAGTAATTAAAGCAGAATCTGTAAATAATTCTCCACCGTGAACTACACGATGTCCAACTCCATGAATTTCATCGAATGAAGAAATAATTCCTAAACCTGTTAGCTTTTCAAGAAGCATTTTTACTGCTACAGAATGATCAGCAATATCAGTTACTTCTTTAATTTTTTCGCCGTTTACTGAAATAACAAAAACGCTATCCTTTAATCCGATACGTTCTACTAAACCAATTGTAAGTACTTTTTCGCTAGGCATTTCAATTAATTGAAATTTTAATGACGATGAACCTGCATTAATAGCAAGAATATTTGCCATGTTTTTACATCTCCTTTAAACATGAAACTGTTATATTTTTTTAGCTGAAATTATTATAACACAAATTAGTTTACGTGTTTAAAAGTTCAATTATTGTAAATTTTCTTTAAACCATTCGTTCATTTGAAGCATAATATCTTCAACTGCCTTCATATTCGATAACTTAGGGAAATCAACTAGTAAAGCCTGTTTTGGCTTCTTCATATTTTCTGCATTTTTGCGGATTATTAATATACTTTTTTGATGTCTTTCGTCCTTAAAGGCAGATACTGGCAACTGTATCAATCCTTGAATAACACCTGTTTCATTAATATAGCTCTGTAATTGTGCAGATTGCTCTGAAGTAAATAAGTGATTTGGAACTAATGAAATGAAAAATCCTCCAGATTTTAAGTAGTTCATACTTTGTTCAACAAATAAATGATGAGCATAAGACATGCCTTCTTTTGCTTTTAAAGTATACTCTTTTGCACGTTCAGTATTTGGATAAAAGCCAATAGGAAGATCACAAACAACAAGATCAACCGGATCTACAAATAAAGGCGCTAAACTGTCTTGATTAAATAGTTCTATTTCATGTCCGAGTAAGTTGCCAATAACAAATGCTATTCTAACAAGAACGTCGTCTACATCGATTCCGACAGAATCAGTAAATTTATCCTTCGAAGAATTTAAAATTGTTAATAAAAGATTTCCAGTACCAATTGCCGGATCTAAAATAGTTAAATTTTGTTTACCCTCTGTAAGCTTTCCAACTAAATACGTAATAATAAAAGCAATACCATCTGGGGTCATTTCATGGTTTGTTTGTACCCCTTGCTTCATTCCTTTTAATATTGCTAATTGAAATGCTCTACGAATACTCTCATTATCTTTTGACGCCGATGTAAATTGATGAATTGTATTCATAAGCTGATCTTTTTGCGGACCATTAATTTCTCCTTGCAAAACTTCCCCTTCAAAGAAATTTTCACCAGTCTCAATTAATGCCTCTAAATAAGAAATTTCTAAATTATCTTTTAAACATTCTGTCGATTCATCTATGTAGTTAAATAAAAATTCCACTGAATTCTCTTTTACCATTATTAATTCCTCACTTTCATTATAGAACAGTCATTGTGTTTCATTATACGTATGGCTTTTAAACGTGTCCACTTTAACAAATTTCTTCTATTAGAAAGTATTTGGTTTTTTTTATAAATTTTAATCCAGTACTGTTAATTTAATTTTAATCGATGATTGTTTACTTTTATTTAATACAATTTGAACTTTTTATGTAGTTTTAAATTATTAGTACATATTAACAAAACAAATAAAGACCTCCAATTTTTGAGGTCTTTACTGTGTTGAAATAATTAAGTATATGTAGATCTATTTTTCAAGGTCGTCAGTTTAACTAATTTTTACTTTCTTTTCTATCGGCTTCATAAATCGAGTGATATAGTTCAAAGATTTTGTTCCATGAACTAGGCGATATAAGCTTGTGATAACCGATAGTAATGTATATGGTTTGTATGCTAAGTATTTTGATTCCCATTTATTTGCAAATTTGCTTTTAAAAGTTAATAATCCTTTGAAGTTATAAATTGAGTTACCATATTTAAAGATCATCTTTGCAGATTTTTCGATGATTGATGCTTTTGAATCTTGGCCAACATTTGCTAACGGAGCCATTCCAAGGCTGCAGCTTTTAAATCCATTTTCTTTTGCCCAAAACATAATTGAAACAAAAAGCATATCCATCGTTCCATATGGTAATTCTTTTAAATATCTCATTAAATCGATTGTTATATTTTCGCCTTGAACCGGTAATGTCGCAAAAGCAATAACTTGATCATTTTTATCTCTTAGGATACCTATTGGAAAATTTGACACATAATCAAAATGAAATGAACCAACTGAAAAAGACAGCTCTTCTCTTCCATTTAGCCATACATCTGAAACTCCTTTTAGCTCTTGAAGTAGACCTTTAGAATGTCCTGGCATAGACACTTCAAATTGATATCCTTGTCGAATAAATTTGTTCCTTTTTGTTCTTAGTTTTGCTCCTTTTTTACCTGCAATTTCGAAATTTTCTAGTTCAACTATTGCTTCTTCACCTAATTTTAGTAATCGATAGCCAGCTTTTTCATATAACATTTTTGAGTTTTCATCTACTTGATAAAAGCACGGAATACATTTTATACTCTTAGAATAATTTTCAAACTCTATTAATTTTTCAAAAGAAATCTCTCCAATTGGATCACATAGAACAACTAATTTATTCCTCTGTTTACGGTAAACAAATGCAGATTTTTGATCTTCTGAAAGAAATACTTTTTTATCACCAAGTAATCCTAAATGTGTTAATGAAGTTCCACCATATGTTTGAATAAGTTGTTGAATAATCTCAATTGTAGTTTTATGATTTGATTCTTTTAAAATTTGTTTCATAATACCCCCAAAATAAAGAGTCAATTTTCTTTACAATTTCTATTTTACAAAAAATAATTCCTTGTGGATATCCATTCATTATTTTTTTTTAATAATCTATTATTTGGTAATATTTAACCCCTCCTGTATAATTCAATTTAATAAATATAATGGATGTGAGAACAAATGAATAAGAAGATTGGTTTTATTGGTTGCGGTAAAATGGCCCAAGCTATGATTGGTGGGTTAATTGATTCGAATGTAATTGAGAAGCAGCAAATTTATGTAAGTGCAAGGTCTAATGAAACACTTGTAAAAGTGAAAGATTTATATAATGTTCAAACATTAAATAGTAATATCGATTTAGCAAAGCAAGTTGATTATTTGTTTTTAGCAGTAAAACCTGATTTATATCCTACAATTATTGAAGAAATTAAAGAAGTTGTTACAAATAATACTGTGATCATTACGATTGCCGCTGGAATTACTTTAGAAGGTGTTGAAAAATCATTCGGTAAAGAAGTTAAAATCGTTAGAACGATGCCAAATACTCCTTCATTAGTTAGAGAAGGTATGAGTGCACTTTGTCATAATCAAATAGTTACCCATGATGAGTTAAGTGAAGTAATGGAAATTTTCAATAGCTTTGGAAAATGCGAATTAGTAAATGAAAAATTAATGGATGCGATTCCTGCAGTTAGTGGTTCTTCTCCAGCTTATGTTTACTTAATGATCGAAGCATTAGCTGACGGAGCTGTATTACAAGGGATAAAGCGTGACCAAGCATATAAATTAGCTGCCCAAGCAGTTTTAGGAGCAGCAAAGATGGTACTTGAAACTGAATTACATCCTGGAGAACTAAAAGACCAAGTTTGCACACCAGGTGGGGCAACAATAGAAGCGATTGCCGAATTAGAAAAACAAGGCTTCCGCTCATCTATTATTTCGGCTATGGAACGTTGTACTGAGAAATCAGTGTCTTTAGGTAAATAATCTTGGCAACAGTCTGATACTTAAGTTTATGTACTTTATACAATCTGAGACATTCATATTTATGAATGTCTTTTTAAATGCAAAAAAACTGCCGAGTTCTACTCGACAGCCTTTTACCTCTTAATAGAGTTATCGTTATTATTTTGCAGCTTTTACAGCTTCGATTGCTGCTTCATAGTTTGGATGAGTTGTACCTTCAGCTACGTACTCAACGTAAGTAACAACGTCATTTGAATCTACTACGAATACTGCACGAGCTAATAAACGTAATTCTTGCATTAAAACACCAAATGCTTCACCAAAAGATGCATCACGGTGATCAGAGTATGTATGTACATTTTCTAAACCACTTGCAGCACACCATCTTTTTTGTGCGAATGGTAAGTCCATTGAAATTGTTAAAACTTCAACGTTTTCTACGTTTGATAATTCTTCGTTAAAACGACGAGTTTGTGCATCACAAATTCCAGTATCTACAGAAGGTACTGCGCTGATTAAACGTACTTTACCAGCTGAAGCTTCTAAAGTTACAGGGCTTAAATCGTTTGCTAATACAGTAAAGCTTGGAGCTTTTTCTCCTACTTTTACTTCTTGTCCAATAAGAGTTACTGGATTGTTTTTAAATGTTACAGATGCCATGATATTTCCTCCCAAAATTACAAAATGTTCACAACATTTATCTTACTGGAAGGAAACCTTGATTGCAATTAACTTTACTTAAATTTTGTATTTAATCTAAATTTGAATCAAAATCTTCCTCTTGATTATCTGAATCGTCTTTTTTCTTCATATATTTTTTTACTTTTTCTAACGCTTGAGGTGTTAAATCCATAAGCTTTTCAATTAAATGTGTATTTTGATCTAGGTGAAGTAGTTTAACACCATCTCTACTTACAATTAAAAATGCAATCGGAGTGATTGAGGCACCTCCACCTGTACCTCCTCCAAATGGATGTGGACTTCTTACTTCAGCTTCTTTAACACCATCTACTAAATGGTAATTTCGAAATTCACTTCCACCAGCCGCAAAGCCAACCCCTACTTTTGATACGGTTAAGATTAAGCTTCCATCTGGTGTTGAAATTGGATCACCAATAATTGTATTTACATTAATCATTGCTGATAAATTTTCCATTGCCGCGTGCATTAAGTCTCCAATAGGATGTTGACTCATTGTTAATCACCTCTAATTAGTTTCGATTGGATGTGTTGCTTTAAAGTCTTTTCTAGTTTTCAAATATGCTTTAAGTAATAATAGTCCCGCAAAGACTGCCTTTCGTACCGAAAATGAAAACCGTATCTTTCCAGTAGTTTCCATTATGGATGTATAATAGTTGGGCGTGATATCTATAGTTGGCGGATGATGTAATATCGTAAATTTCTTTAATAAGTTTTCAAAAATTCCGATCGCACTATAAGCTGTTCCAATAGATATCCCTGTTAAAGCAGAATTTCCGACACCGAAATGAATATGATAATTTAAATTGTAAATTTCTACAGTGTTTAAAAATTTTGTAATGATAGTATGTCCGTTGGAGTATAAATTTATGAAAAAATCAATTTGTTGAAAGACAGACAAATCCCTTTTTTTCTCTAAATCTGAAACGTCCTCCTTTACCTCTTTCGGTCTCTTTAAAGGAATCGTAAAGGTGAAACGCAATAGGTTGTTCAAAATAGACAGTTTAATATTCATAAATCGTTCTTCATTTGTATAAACAGATAGAATATTGACCTTCATATTTATAAAAAGTACGAAAAATATTAAAAGTATAACTACGATCGCAATAAAAATTAGAATAGAGTATATGTAAAGCAAGAAACCACCCTTTTTTGTATCAGTATGGGCAAACCAACTTCTGGATAAACAAAAAAGAATGGTAAAATTACATACCATTCTTTTCAACTATGTTGATCAATTCTAGTTTTTTGTTGATAACAACCAAAATTATCTTTTAACTTACCCCTGCCTTTTATAGACAATATTTCCTCGGCAAATAGTTTCACTACATTTTACATACAGTAGATCATCTTTTTCTAACTCAAATGGATTTTCATCAAATAAAATAAAGTCAGCAGTATATCCTTCTTTTATGAGACCTCTCTTGCCTTCTTGACGAAACGAAGCCGCACTATCAATCGTATAAAGTTTAATTGCTTCATATAGGCTAATTGCTTCCTCGATATTATATGCTATCTGATCCTTTGCTTTTCGAGTAACCGCTGTATATATCCCTTGCCACGGATTAATTGTATCAATCGGTGTATCTGAACCATTTGCGATAGCGATTGATTCATTTAGCAGTGTTTTAATTAAATACGCATATTCATTTCGGCTTTGACCAATACGTTCAACTAACCATGGATAGTCTGCATATATAAATGAGGTTTGAACATCTACAACGATGTTTAATTCTTTCATTTCCTCAACTAATTTTGGAGATAAAAGTGCACAATGTATAAATCGATCAGGTAGCTGAGTTTGATTAGGATATTTTTTAACAACTTCAATGGCCTGCTTTACGGCTAAATCACCAATCATATGAAATGCGATTGGCAATTCATTTTCACGTGCTTTTTTTGTAATAACTTCTAATTTTTCTGGAGAAGTCACTTGTAGTCCTGTTGTACTTTGATCGTCGTCATATGGTTTTTCTAATAGTGCAGTACGACCACCAAATGAACCATCAATGAATGCTTTTACGCCTCCAAATGAGACATTCTTATTACCTTTATGTAATCTTCCTTTGACTTCATCCAAAGTCGTATGATGAATTAATACATGAGTATGAAAGGGAACTTCATTTAATAATCGCTCATATAAATCGATCACTAGATTTGCGTTTCCATAATATGATAAATCCTCTGTTACCGCTCCAACGATTCCGTATTGGTAACAATCTTTAATAGCGGAAATGATTGCTTTTGACAAATACTGATCGTCAGGTGCCGGCATCGCTTTAATAATTAAATTAACGGCTTCATCATACAATAATCCGTTCAAACGCCCATCATCAGAGCAACCAATTTGTCCTCCTTCGATTTGCATATGTTCACTAATTGTTGCATGACTAAGTGCAATAGAATTTACAAAGTAGACATGTCTACAAGTTCTTTTTAATACAAGTGGATTTGTATTTGATAAACTATTTAAATCATCAATGCTGAATACTGCTGTTGATTCCCATTCGTTTTCATTCCACCCTTCCCCAACAATCCACTCATTCGGGCGTGCATCCTTTACAACTCTTTTCATTCGATCAAGCATCTCGTCATATGATTGGCACTTTGACAAATCAACACGATTCATCGCTTCACCATGACCAATTAAGTGTAAATGACTATCAATAAAACCTGGAAAGCCGATTTTTCCATTACAATTAATTTTCTCAAACTGTTCACCTTCTAAAAAAGAAAGTAAAGCTTCATATGTTCCTATTTTTAAAATTTGATCTTCTTCAGTAATGATTGAGTCTACAGTTTCGCCTTCGCTTTCCATCGTATAAAATAAACCATTATGCCAAAGCTTCTTCATTGCATTCCACCATCCGTTCATTCATCTCGTTTATTTTTTTACCTAAAAACAAAAAAGAGGGAATTTTCCCTCATTTTAACATAAGTATTTAGTTAATTCGATTCACGCAATTGTTCCATCGCACGTAATTCTACTCGGCGAATTTTACCAGAAGTTGTTTTTGGTAGCTCTTGGACAAATTCAATTTTACGTGGATATTTATATGGAGCAGTAATTTTTTTAACGTGTTCTTGTAGTTCAGATACTAAGTCTTCTTGATTTGTAGCATTTTCAGTCAAAACAACAAAAGCTTTAACAACATTACCACGTAACGGATCTGGACTAGCAACAACCGCACATTCTTTTACAAGCCTATGTTGTACTAACGCATCTTCTATTTCAAAAGGACCTATTGTATAACCAGAACTAATAATAATGTCATCACTACGTCCATCAAACCAATAGTAGCCATCTTCATCTTTCTTAGCTCGGTCACCCGTTAAATAATACTCACCTTTTCTCTGAGCTTTTGTACGTTCCATATCATTATAATAATGTTTAAATAATGCTGGAGAGCTTATATGTACTGCGATATGCCCCACTTCATTAACCCCGATTGGATTTCCTTCATCATCAACGATTTCAACTAAGTTTCCTGGAGTCGGGATACCCATTGAACCTACTTTTGCTTTAATATCCTTCATCGTTCCGATTAATAATGTATTTTCAGTTTGTCCATAACCATCTCTTACATCAACATTGAAATGCTTTTTAAATGTACGGATTACTTCTTGGTTTAAAGGCTCTCCTGCTGATACAGCACTCCTTAATGCTGGTAATTGATATTGATCTAGATTTTCAACCTTTGCCATAAATCGGTATTCGGTTGGCGTACTACAAAATACTGTTATATTTTGTTCCTTAAGCAATGTTAGGAAAGTATCTGCATCAAATTTCCCTTCATAAAAGAACCCTGTTGCCCCACTGCCTAATGTCGCTAAAAATGGACTCCATATCCACTTTTGCCATCCTGGTCCTGCAGTCGCCCATACAGTATCATCTTCAGTCACATCTAGCCAATTCGAAGCAACTGTACGAATATGAGCGTACCCCCAACTGTGAGTGTGTACAACACCTTTAGGATTGCCTGTCGTTCCTGACGTATAAGAAATAAACGCTAAATCATCACTTTTTGTTTCCACAGTTAATACATGAGCTCCACTAATTGCTTGGTCATTCAATGAAGTCCACACGGTTTGTTGATTATGAATAGTAAATAATTTATATTTTCCAGTTTTAGCAATATCGCTAAAAGTACCTATATATTCATCATGCGATACAATCGCTTTTACTTCACTATGTTCTAGACGGTATTGAATATCCTTAACCGTTAACATTTCAGATCCTGGGATTACAACACAACCAATTTTTAAAATAGCTAAATAAACTACATAAGTCTCAACACATCTTGGCATCATGACAAAAAGTTTGTCCCCTTTTTCGATGCCACTATTTTTAAATGTAAAAGCATATTGGTGAACTTGATTATAAAGTTCCTTATAAGTTAACTGATGGGATTCTCCATTTAGGTCAACCCACTTTAACGCCACTTTGTCGGTTGTAGCAAACTTTTCAATTTCCCAAACGAGATTATATACTTTTGGAGCGATTAGACTTGTACTGTTCATCTTAGTTAGTCCCCCTTTTGATCATTACTAAAATTATATTTTGAATTTTGCAAAATAGAATAATAATGGTTTCGTTACTTGTCTAGTCAATTCCTGCTATTTTTCGACTATTTTTCAGAAAATTTAAACAAAAACTCATAAAAAAAATAAACTACCTAAAAAAGATAGTTTATTTCATGATAAAAAGTGAATTAGGGTGAACTTGATTTTCACTACAGGATCCCGCTTTCAAAAGGGCTAGACCTAAACTTTCGTCACGTACCTTTCCAGTAAATCAATCACTTTCAACTGTAATACTATATGTACAAGTAAATGTTTCATTTGGATTTAAAATTTGAATACCAAGTTTATTTTTCATTTCTTTTACTGGGCCGATTTCATCTGCAATTCCATACCATGGCTCAATACATAGAAAAGGTGCTGTTTGTGTAGTCCATATTCCAACGTATGGAAACCCTTCGAAATCAACTTTGATTTTATTATTATGATTTTTCGAACGAATTGTCAGCACATTTTTATTAAGTTTTTCAAAAATTAATGCATCATCCTTAAACAAATCTCGTGTTAATGGTAATTTTTTAATATTTTGAGCGATTAGTTCTCTTTTACCACTTCGATATGGTCCTTCTAATTTAATTGTTTCTAATCTCTCTTCTTCTTCAAACTGTAAGTAATAATCCTCAAAAGTTTCATCTTCCTTTAGAGGTATGTTAAACGCTGGATGAGCCCCTATTGAAAATGGCATTGATTTCTGATCATTATTCGTTACAACATATTTAATAAAAACAGTATTATTTTCAATCTTATAATTAATATTTAATGAAAATTGAAATGGATATTTTAAAAGCGAGTCTTCACTACTGATTAACTCATAGTTGATATAGTCTTCTTTCAATTCAGTTAATTGGAAATCCATATCTCTTGCAAAACCATGTTGAGAAAGCTCATAGACTCTATTATCTATTTTATATTGATTATCAATTAATTTACCTACATTCGGAAATAAAACAGGTGCATGTCTCCCCCAATAAACTGGATCAGCATTCCATAAATAATTTAAATTATCTTTTTTTGTATAGATACCCGTCAACTCTGCTCCCTGTGATTTTGTTATAACTTTAATAAATTCATTTTCAATATATGACATGAACAGGCCTCTCCTTTAATTTTTCCCTTTATTATAGCAAAGTTAATCTTAAATATTAAATCAACCGAAAAGTGTATAACAAAATCTCCAAAATTTTAAAAATGGGTAAAGACAAAGTCCCAAAAATTCAGATTTCAGACTACCTGAAAACGTTTGCCTTTCGAGGCGCGAAGCCTGATGAGGAGCGGAGTTACCTTTGACGGTAATGAGCACCGCAGGCAGGCGAAGCAACGAAGAAAGCGAGCGTTTTACAGGTAGTCTGAGCAAATAGAAAAGAGGTAGGTTTTACCCTACCCCTTAATCCATAATTATTTAAATTTATTATCTTGAATATCCACCAAGGCTTTGTTCAGCCATTTGTACTAAACGCTTTGTGATTTCACCACCAACAGATCCATTCGCACGAGAAGTTGTATCAGCGCCAAGATTTACACCAAATTCTGTAGCGATTTCATACTTCATTTGATCTAAAGCAGATTGTGCACCATCAACTAATAATTGATTGCTACCTGAATTATTTCTATTTGACATGTGTTGTCACCTCCTTGTGAGTATAGAGTGTGATAAAACACATATCTTCATTCATATTTCTGTTGGTAATTTTTAGTAATTTTATAAAAGTGCGTCGATATCGATTTCTACTTCTTTTGTTGACGATTGATTTCGAATCATTTCGTTCTCAAAAATGATTGATTCTCTATTAACAACAGCTTCATTTATTAGTTCTGTAAAGTCAAAACGACTCTCATAGCGAGCCACTTTATCACGTTTTGGTTTTGTTGTTGGATTAGCTGGAGTAAAAATTGTACAGCAATCCTCATAAGGTCTAATACTGATATCATACGTATCAATTTTTTTAGCAATATCCATAATCTCTAATTTATCCATAGCTAATAGAGGTCTTAAAACTGGATAATTAGTTACTTCATTGATTGTATGCATACTTTCCAATGTTTGGCTCGCCACTTGACCTAGGCTTTCACCAGTTGCTAAAGCAAGTGCTTTACGATCAACAGAAACTTGCTCAGCAACTCTTAGCATAACACGTCTCATGATTGTCATTGTGTAGCTTGCAGGCATTTCTTTATGAATTGCTTTTTGAAGTTCAGTAAATGGTATAACATGTAAAGTCACTCGTCTACAATATCTAGTTAGTTTACTTGCTAAATCAATTACTTTTTGTTTTGCACGATCACTCGTAAATGGAGGACTTTCAAAATGAATCGCCTCTATTGATACGCCTCGTTTTAACAACATATACGCTGCTACTGGACTATCGATTCCTCCAGATAGTAATAACATAACTTTTCCGCCAACTCCAACTGGATAGCCACCTGCACCATATTCTTCTCCACAAGTAATATAAGTGGCATCATCACGTACTTCTACTCGAACAGCTACATCTGGCTTATGAACATCTACAGTTAAGTGTTCTGTATTTTGGAGTATATACCCGCCTAGCTCGCGATTTAACTGCGGCGTATTTAATGGGAATTGTTTATAACTACGTTGTACGTTAACTTTAAACGTTTTAACGCTATCACCAAGCTCGTTAATCGCTTCAAGAGCACCTACTTTAATTGCTTCCAATTCAGTATCAACTTTTCTAGCATAACTAAACGTATGAATCCCAAAAACTTCTTTTAAATTGGCAGCAACCTTCTCATGGTCTTCACCATTTAATTTTATATACATACGATCACGCGTTGCAGTGATTTTAATTTTTTCAAAAGCTTTTAATCGATTACGAACATTTTCTCTTAATATACTTGTAAATCGACCTCGATTTTTTCCTTTTGTAGTCATTTCTCCATAACGAATTAAAATATATTCTACATTCATGCTGTTACCTCATTATTTTATATAAATTTTTAATTACTTCTTTAATTATTTTATTAAACTGCTCTACTTCACCCATTGTATTTTCATAAGAAAGACTAATTCTGACAGCACTACTTGCTACTTTTTCGCTCTTACCCATACTTTGTAATACACGGCTTATCTCAAAAGTTTTAGAAGAACATGCTGATTTTGTAGAAATAAAAACATTTTCTTCAGATAGAGCATGGACAATTACCTCAGGCTTTAATCCAACAAATGAAATATTTATTATATGAGGAGCAAAATCTGATTTTGGTGAGTTCAACACAGCGTCATTCATTTCTAAATTTTGAATGAGTTCATTTCTCATGTTATATAAGTGGTCATTCATTGTCTTTTGTTTTTCTAGTGTGATCCTTAAAGCTTTTGCCATCGAAACAATTCCTGCTAGATTTTCCGTTCCTGAACGAATCTCTCTTTCCTGTGAACCACCTGTCATTAAAGACGATAATGTTACACCTTCTCTAATATATAAAATTCCAGTTCCTTTTACACTATGAAATTTATGACCAGAAATAGTTAATAAATCGATCGCGGCTTGTTTAATATTTAATGGTACTTTACCGATCCCTTGAACAGCATCAACATGGAAAAATACTTTTGGATAACCCTTTAATAATTGCCCAATTTCAGCTATTGGTTGAATTGCTCCTGTTTCATTATTTACATGAATTACAGAAACTAAAATCGTATCATCTCTTAGCGCATTTTTTAATTGGTCTACAGAAATAAATCCATCTTCGTTTGGGGATAAGTAGGTTACTTCAAACCCTAGATCCTCTAATTGTTTATATGCCTCATAAATTGACGGATGTTCAATTTCAGTCGTAATTAAATGCTTCCCTCTCGAGCGATGCATCATGGCAGTTCCTTTTATTGCTAGATTATTACCCTCTGTTCCACCTGATGTAAAGATGATTTCTGACGGCTGAACTGATAAAAGCTCTGCAATTTGGATTCTAGCCTTTGAGAGTAATTGCTCTGAGCGTCCACCAAGCTTATGGATCGAAGAGGGGTTTCCAAAAAACTGCTCTGAAACAGTAATATATGTGTCCAATACCTCTTTATAAGGTTTAGTAGTCGCACTATTATCAAAATAAATCATATTTTTTCCGTACCTCCATATTGCTTGAGTCCATTTTTCATTATATCTGAAAACAGACGAAACCCCTAAGATTTTCATCTATAGGGGTAGTGTGTACTTTTGTTCATTTAGTATTTCTTGTAATTTATCGATTGCACCAGGTTCAACTTTTTCAATTGAAACGGCAGCTTCTTCTAGAGCTTCGTTATATTGGAATTCTCTAAATAATTGCTCTGCCTTGTCCATTGACGTTGCCATTTGTACATTTTTACTTCTATAGCGATTTCCATATTGAATCACTTTTTCTACGAAATATCCTTGTTCAATCATATATTTCGTATCATTATAGCAATCACTTACAGTTGTTACTGCTTTTTCTAGTAAAAATGATACGTGCGTCATTTTTAATGGCTTTTTCTCTAATTCCAAATAAACAATTTGCATACTTTCTTGAGCATCTTGTATTTGTTTCATAGAAGAAACTGGCATACCAGGTAAATTAGAAATTTGAACAAGACGTTTGACCTCTAACATTAATCGTTTCATTTCAATTAATTGATCACGAGCTTGTAATTCATCTTTTCGAAGTGCTTTTAACATTTCAACATACATCAAATGAGATTCTTTAACATCTTCCATTTGGTTTTTTAGTAAATCTAATTCTTCTCTTATTACAGAAAATGCAAGATCTTGTTCTGCTACACGAATCTGCAATAATTCAAACCGTTTTGTAATGATACTTACTTGTTTTTCAACCATTTTTTGAGCTTGAGTATCTTCTTCACTTAATTCATAAATTTGCTGAACTAATTGAGTCTCTTCTTTTGTTTTTAAATTATCTTCTCGAATACTTTGAATTTCTTCTTGGGCAGTCCATATTTCTTTTTCTACTACAAATTTACTCTCTACTTCTTTTTCTAATAAATCATAAATTGAATCGACTTTTGCTTTCACAAATTCAAGCTTTTCATTTGCTTCTGTGATTTCTAGTTTTTTAATTAATTCGACACATTCGATGCATATTTTAGAACAATCAATTGTTTCATTTTCTAATACTTCAAAATCAAGCGCATATCCTTCTGCTTTCATTTGCTTTAAGCCATCAACTAAATTATGTATTTGAGAGGGCATTGTAGTAGAAGATTCAATATATAAATCCGGAATGATTTCCATATTTGTTTTCAGTATATGTACTTGATCAGCAATTTCTCTTACTAAGCCTCTTGCCTCTAAATAGTTTCCTTTTTCAGTTGTTTCATTAAATAATTGGACTTGTTGTTTGATTTCATCCATCTTTTGTTCCAACTGAGTTTCAGAAATTGAATATAGATGACGATGAGTTAATAAAAGCTTTCTTTGCTCTAGATACTCTTGGTTTAACATTTCAATATCCGAATTATTTTGTTCTTCACTACCTACTAAGTCGCTTACCTCATTTAGAATTTTTTCGACGCTTGATTCTGCTTCGGTTAAGCTTCCCTCAATTTCACTAATCCCTGCTTTAGCTTTCATGAAATGATATTTATTAATTGCCTCATCTATTACTGAGATCGAATCAGTTACTTTCGGTAAAAAAGTTGTAACTAGTTCATCCCAATCGGTTCTCCATTTATCAAAAAGCTCTTCCGTTTGGCCGGTCATATTTAAGGCCTTTAGCTTTGAAAGTTCATCCGTAACGGGCTTACTCATTAACTGCATTCTCCACGCTTCAAGTTCATCAAGCTTTTTGTATAAACGTTGTCGAATTGTTAAGGCTACAATCATTAATGCGATAACAATACCTATTACGACTAAAATTACATAGAATGTCATTGTCATTTTTCCTGATGTACCTCCTCTACTGCCATCTGAATCTATTTTAGAATCTATTTATTTGTACGTTAATTTTTGAATTAATAAATCGCTCTTTATTTAGGTCATAGTTAATAATAACATGATAAAGTTGATTTTTGGCTTAATTTTTTCAATTTTTTCATATTTTTATCAAACTATAATAAATACTGTAAAAGCTTGTAGAAATTTCAGATTTTTAAGCAACGAAAAACGCCTTTTATTGTGATTTTTCACAATGAAAAGGCGACCATTTAGGATGATAGTTCTACTCGGTTAACTAGACGCTCATCCTTATCGATAAGTGATTCGATCCACTTCTCTACATACTCTTTGTATCTCTCAAAAAAATATAGATCATTTTGCTGTATATACAATACCTCATTTAAATAGCTTGGAAATAAGTACGGTGTTGAAAGGAAGGATTTTAGCTGGACGAAAAAGACTGAAAATGGCATCGTTAGTTTCGTATTAGATATACGAATGGCATCATAAATTTGAGTAAAAGTATAACGCTCTCTTGCTAAATAAGTCATCATAATTTCACGAATGAAGACAGAGTCGATTGTCAGTTCTCTGTAAAAAATCGAAGCATATTCCTTTTTTAAAAAGTAATAATTTAATACTTCATCAACAAGGTTCATTAAAATTAAATTTGCGTTTTTATCATATAATGACAAACAATGTTTATCTAAAATTTCAACGTATCCTTCTAAAAACTCTACTATAATATGTTCAAGTAAACCTTGTTTACCTTTAAAATAATATGAAATCGTCGCAATATTTACATTTGCCTTTTTAGAAATATCCCTTACTGAAGTACCATGGTATCCATTAATTTTAAATAACGTAAGCGCTGTCTCGATGACTTTCTTCTTTGTTGCAAGTTTATCTTGCTCCATACTCGTCACCCTCTTTTACAACATCAATTCCTTTACTAATTAGCGAAATATTGATAATTTCCTCTACAAATCGGTCGACAAAATTACCAGTATTCTTTCTAAATATGCTATGATATTTCACATGAAATAGGGAAAGGGGTCTACAAATGTTTCAAAAAGTCGAATATTCAGGTACGAAAGAACAACAATATAATACTCTAACAGCTCAAGTAAAAGCTTTAATAGATGGTGAACATAACCTAATTGCTAATTTAGCAAATACATCTGCCTTATTAAATCAGTTTTTGCACCAAATAAATTGGGTTGGATTTTATTTAAAAGATGGAGATCGTAATGAATTAGTTTTAGGCCCATTTGTAGGTCTTCCTGCTTGTGTGCGTATACCATACGGCAAAGGTGTTTGCGGTACATCTGCCGAAACAAAAACAGTTCAAAGAATCGATAATGTTCACGACTTTCCTGGCCACATCGCTTGTGATGCTGCATCAAATTCAGAAATCGTTATTCCTTTAATGAATAACGGTGAAGTAATTGGAGTTTTAGATATCGATAGTCCTGAATTCAATCGTTTTGATGAAACGGATCAAAAATATCTTCAAGCAATCGTCAATTTAATTGAAGAAACAATCAGATAAGAAAATTTGATTTTAAAAAGGAATCTTTTGTGGATTTCTTTTTTCTTTATAGTAAAAAGTTAAAAACAAAACTGCCCTTGACTATTTTATACTATCTGGTTATAATATTTTTTGTGTAAAATAACGCAGCGTTGTAAGCACAGGCTTGATATTTATTTTGTTCCTCTACTGTTTAAGAGGTGTCATCGCGTAACTCTGGCTGCTGGAGCGAGGATACATGAAAGCAAAATAAACAATCTGGAGCTACACGAACGTTTTTATTTTACTCCAAAATAAAAACTAAAGGAGGAGACAATCAATGTCTCGTTATACAGGATCTACTTGGAAATTATCTCGCCGTTTAGGCATTTCATTAAGCGGAACAGGTAAAGAATTAGAAAAACGCCCTTACGCACCAGGTCAACACGGACCTAACCAACGTAAAAAATTATCAGAATATGGTTTACAATTACAAGAGAAGCAAAAGCTTCGTCACATGTTTGGTGTTAATGAGCGCCAATTCCGTCGCACTTTTGATATCGCTGGTAAATTAACTGGTAAACACGGTGAAAACTTCATGATCTTATTAGAAACTCGTTTAGACAACGTAGTTTACCGTATGGGTCTTGCTCGTACTCGTCGTGCTGCTCGTCAATTAGTTAACCACGGTCACATCTTAGTTGATGGCAAACGTGTAGACATCCCTTCTTTCCGCGTGAAAATTGGCCAAACTATCAGCTTACGTGAAAAATCACAAAACTTAGCTGTAGTTAAAGAAGCTGTTGAAGTTAACAACTTTGTACCTGAGTACATCACTTTCAACGCTGACAAATTAGAAGGTACTTTCAACCGCTTACCAGAGCGTTCTGAATTACCAGCTGAAATCAACGAAGCTCTTATCGTTGAATTCTACAACCGTTAATTAAAATGCTATGTAAATAGCATTTATAAAATCCCTAGAAACGTTGTTATATCAACAATTCTAGGGATTTTTTTATATTTTGTCAGTATCTTGTACTAATCGAAATGTACAAGTCATATTTGAAATGCAATATTTCAAATATGATCTCACACTTATCGATGTAATGTGGTAAAGTTTTCATTGGATAATATATCCAAAAAAATCATTTTGGAGGTAATAATGAAAACGCTAAATAAAGGAATTACTAAACATATTACTGAGAACAATGCCAAACATGTAAACTCTCAATCGAGTTTGCCTGCTCCACCAATTTTACAAGGTCGTGCAGTAAACGATAAGTATCCTCAAATGCCTGCACCAACAGTTGAAGGATTTTCTAATGAAGATGGTACTGATGGTTCTGTTTCTGCATATATAAAAAAAGTCGGGAAAGACCAAGCTAAAAAATGTTTACAAAAACTTTAAAAAGTAAATTGGTGGCAATTGGTGCAGCTCCAGTAGCTTATTTACTTAGCAAAGGCTTAGATTTTGCATTAGATTATATGGATTTAGGTGGTAAACTAGCAAGTTTTATTGATAGTAAAGATAAAAAACCAAAGAATGGGTGGATTGATGTTTAAGAATACTAACGAAGTATTTAAATTTATCTTTAGTAATTTTAAATTCAAGACAGAAGTACTTTTATGCATCATTATAGGATTTTGGGGAGATTCCATTCTCAATAATCTATTCTATATGGACATAACTACTTTATCACTATTTACTATACAATTTTTAAGTGTTGTTTTAATTATTGTAATAGGTAGATTTATAAGAAAGCTATTATAATGACAGTTTTAATCTTTAAAGGCGACTCTGCGGCTGCTTATGCTAGAACACACTTACCTGAGCAATTAAGGAAATGGGGAATTACAAACAAAGGTACTCGAGAAATGATAGCAAACGCAGTTTCATACGCAATTAAAGCTGCAGATTGGATATTTTTATGAATTTTACCGAATTAACTAACACCAATAGAGAAGCAAGAGGAATTATTTATGATATATGTGCCACATACAATATTATTTTATTAGATAATAGAAAAAGTGCTGCATTATACATGATAAGAAAAGAATATTCCGATCTAGATTTACCTGATATAGTGGACACAAATTTTAAATCGAAACTAACATCAATATTTGACAAAAAATTAAACGTTTCATTGACACTAGTAATAAAAGCATGTGAACATGACGAAATTTTTCTAGATTTTGTAAATTTTTTAGAAAACTTAGCCCATTAAACAGTAAGAAAGTAGGAAATTTCGAAGCCTTTTTCTCGTCCATCTCGTTTTACAATGACTTGTCTGACCTAGTTCTTCATTAGCCTTAATCGCTTTAATGATCGTCACATAATAATTCACTTTTCCACGTATAATTGGATTTACTCGATTAATCCACTCTTCTTTGTTCAGAGTTAATGTCTTTCGAGTCTTTTCTTTAATTTTCAATCGAAAGTCTTTGATTGATTCTTCTTTAGGGGTTACATGAAATATAGGTTTATTATCTTTCTTATTCGGTCTCCAATGATGAAATGTAAATCCTAAGAAATCGAAATCGTCCTTCTCAAAGTTGACTACTCTAGTTTTCTCTTTTGAAATCTCTAATCCTAATTCTTTCAACTTTTCTTTAGTTAAGGACGCTGCCTTTTTGATTGATTCTTTTGATTTCGCAAATAAAAGAAAATCATCTGCGTAACGAACGAAGCGAATACCATTCAAATCCCATTCCCAATCCAATTCATTAAGATAGACATTTGCTAGTAAAGGAGAGATTACCCTACCTTGAGGAGTCCCGTAGTCAGAATGAATTAGTTTGACTTCTTCCATATGACCAACCATTAACCACTGTTCAATTAGACTTAGGACTTGTTCCATAGAATAATCTGTAAAGCTCTTTGGACTCCTCGATTTGGTCGGTATCCTACCGACCAACTATGAAATAGAAGGTCTCCAAATTTTGGTTGGAGTACATTAACTAAACTCTGTTGGACAATTCGGTCTTCAATTGTAGGGATTCCCAAAGGTCGTTTCTTTCCATCTTTCTTAGGTATGTATACTCTTTTGACTGGTTGTGCTTGGTAGGTTTTCGTTTTCAACTTTTCAAGTAGTGACAGTATATTTCTATCTAAGTTAGATTCATAACTTTCGATTGATTCTCCGTCAATGCCACCTGTACCTTTATTCGCTTTTACTTGTTCAAAGCTTTGGGTTAATTTTCGGTCGAATAATAATTGACCATATACACTGTGTAATTTAAATTTCCACTCTTGATTCATTAGATATTCCATGCCTTTCCTTGATGTCCATTCAAACGGTTTTACCTCAGTAACTTGATTGTTAACATTCCATCTCGTCCATGACTTGGAGCCATAGGTCGTTCCCCTTCCGTTCATTCGATGTTATGGTCATCGAACTACTTCCGTACTATGAGAACGTCTGACTTCTCCACCCGTTCTTCATCACTTCGGATTGCCCTTATAGATTAGAACCCTGCCTGTTCGGTAAGGTGGAGACCTCACGGGGTCATCGCATTTTCCTTCAAGACATACCCTGCACCATCACGTTATAAGCCACATTTTCTCGCTCTGACTTCTAAAGAAAATGCCGTTTTAGTGGGTTTCCTCACTTTTCGCAGAGTCACCAACTTATCCCGCCGCCGTGCTTCACACTTCTTGCATTAGGGTCTATCTTTTCGTCTACGGGTCTCTCGATTTACCGCATCTCCTTCAGACAATACCTCGCGATAATGCCCTAGATTAGACTTCTCGAGCTAGGTCAGTCTCCTCGAGGATGGATTTTCACCATCTGGAATTCATAATTTTATCCTTCATCCAGTCGTTACACCGAAGTGTCGTCTCTGTCTAAATAAAATAATTGAAGGGCGCTGACTAGGTCAGCACCCTATGCGACTGCCCGTCGCACAAAAAGTCATCTTATAAAGGATGACTTCGTGGCTAGGGACTGTCACCCTATAGGTTATGCGCATGCAGGGCACACCTCTAAACCCCCCTATTATAGTAATAGGGGGTTTTATTTATTTCAAGTTTGTACTAGTACTAACTAAACCATTAGAAACATCGGCTAAATTGTTTTTAATGTAGTTCTATAAATTCAATTTTTATTTTAGTATAATAGGCTTTTGTCTTTACAAAGCGTTGAAGAAAATTAACTTAAAACTACATCCACTATCGATCTTCGGAATGTTCCATTTTTAAAACAAAATGCCTTTTTTTAGACACACTCAAATCTCAATATTTATTATACACTTACATTGTGAATAGATTTACATACTATCAATTCGGAGGTTTGATATGAAAAAAGCTTTTGTCGTTATTCTTTCTCTAGTTTTAGCTTTTACATGTTCCTATCTATTTTTATCCAAAAAGGCCGAGAATGTTATGGCTGAAGAAATTAAAAATTTCACAGTAGAGAAACAAGTTTCGAATGCTCCTTCTACTGAACTTTTGACAGATATAGATACTCTAAAAGAAGTTAATGAGGAATTAGCAAAGAAAAATACCTTTGAAATAGGTCAGGATGTTGTAGTTTCAAAAGATGAACCTGGAGTTGAAATAGGGGTTAATGAAATTGGAGATTTACAAATAGATGTCTCAAACAAAGATGTTTTAAACGACCTCCAGAAGTCAGGTGTCATTAATCCATTAGAAGATGAAAATATTCTTGGATACACTGTAGTTATTAAAGAGGACCAAATTGACAGTTATCTCGACAAGGAAGTTGCAACTCCTATTAAAGCTAGATGGGGAAACGGGTTATATGTAAAAAAAGGTAATACTACTTATGGGAATGGTGAAGTGATTCGTATGAGTTCTTATAAAGGTAAATGTACCGCATCAATGTCTATAACTGAGTCAAGACAGATAGAAGTTTCTGGTACAGCAGGTTTACCTATTAAAGCAATAGCTGGGGAATTAGGAATTTCTTATAAAAGCAACTATACTATTTCTGACACCTACGAAGTAAGTATTCCAGCCGGTAAAACTTATCGTATCACTGCAAAGGATTACTTAAAGATATATAATTTTGAAGTATGGAATGATCCATGGATCGGAACCGACAAAAAAGAATCCTCCGGTAAATATAAAAGACCTGTTGGAATTGCTTTTACATATTCGGTGATTAAATAGATCATTCATATTTAACTTTCTGATTTCAGGTAAAAATTTACAACCAAAAAAGAATCATAAATATTATATAATACCTAGATTAACTTAATAATGCATACATCATAAACTCCCTACCAGACTTGATAGGGCGTTTATTTATTCCTCTTCATTTTTTATATAAGCTTAATAAAAAGAGCCCTCGACTTTACTCGAAGGGCTACTTATGCGGAAATGAGAGGTGTATTTAAATAATCTTTTATATTATTTTAATTTCACTACCGCTAAGTCATGTTGCAGTGCATTATTACCTTCTTGAGGGTCAAATGCAATGTCACTAAGTCCAAATACATTTACTATAACATCTTGATCTTTTGGATGAAGAATTCTTACTTCATAAGCAAATAAATTTGGTGGAAGTTGGAAAGATCTAAATGTTCTATAAGAATTTGGTGGAATTGTTACTGTAGTTGGGTCAACCATAGGAAGAATCACTGGTGAACCGCTGGACCAGTTAAACATGAATACACTCACAGAACGAGCGTCATCAGGGTCAAGATTAACTGCTTCAACTGTTAAAAACTGAGTATCAGAATGTCTTCTTAATACCCCAGTTGATAAAAATTTCGAACATTTTGACGACATCAACGTCACTCCTTTTATATTATTTGGACAAGCAAATCCATATAATATAAAATGTTTCAACAAGAAGAATTGAAACGGACATTGGTACAAATTAAAAGATAGTTTTTATAAAAAAGGTATAGTTGACCGCAATCTTTAGATTTGTTTATAGTAAATAGCTTTTAAAATAGATAAGCATTCTCTAAAGTATGCTGTTGGTATGATTACTTTTGGTGTTTTTGCAGGAAGACCGACTACATTTAACCCTTGTTTTTTAGCCAATTTTAAAGATCTAAATAAATGATAATCATTTGAAACAACGACTCCTTGGGCTTGATCATTGTGAATGAGTTTTTTGGAGAATTTCATATTCTCGTATGTATTTGTAGATAAATCTTCTTTTATGATTCGTTCTTCTTCAATTCCTAATTTGATTAATTCAAGCCTCATACATTCAGCTTCTGATATCAATTCATCTTTACCTTTTCCACCTGAAACAATAATTTTTGCACTTTTATTTTCCTTAGCATATTTAGCTACTGTTTCAATTCGATAACGTAAAGCTCTTGTAGGCTTATCTTTTTTCAAACCAGCACCTAACACAATAACATAATCGGCGTTTTTAGGTACTTTATGCTGATATTGCAAAAAGCTATTTACACCGATAAAAACGATACAGAATACATAACTTAGTATCCCAATAATTATTATATATGTAATTATTTTAAATAAGCTCATTACCTTTATCCCCTTAAATAAAATTACTTTAACTTTTATTCTATCTAATAATTAAGTGGATTTCACTAAATTTTGGAATATTCCACAAATATTTAACATTATTTGAAATAGCCTGTAAATAAAAAATCCCCTATCCGAAAAGAAATGCCTTTGCCTTTCTTTCGTATAAGGGATTGATTGATTCAAAATTATTTATTCATTTATCTAGGATACTTCTCGCCCATAGGATTATGTTGATCCTTCGAAAGTCTCTTTTGATGTGCTTTCGTTTTTGCATCTACATGATTTGCATCACTAGGACGATTTTTCTTAGAACCACCTGCTGCATGACTCATTTTTTTCCCTCCATTAACCAGTTCGTACAAAAACTAGTTTACGTAGAAACAAATTGTTTATGCGACTTTTCTTGAACTTTCACCTTTATTTTCAACTTCTAATCCTTTACCTAATAAAGCAGCTATCATACTGAATAATGGCGTAATAAATAATACAAATGAAAACGGTAAGTAATCAATAACAGGTACTCCTAATGTTGAAGCAAAAAATGCTCCACTTACACTCCAAGGAACGATTGGATTAAAAAGTGTTCCTCCATCTTCTAATGCACGTGATAAGTTTTTAAGTGGAATATTTTTTTTGATAAATACATCCTTTAATAATTGCCCAGGAAGTAGAATTGATAAATATTGTTCACCTGTTAAAAGATTTACACTCATAGCCGATAATGTACTTGCAATAATAATATTCCCTTTACGTTTCAAATTAGATAATGACTGTATTAATGTCTCGAATACACGTAGCTCTTGTAATAATCCGCCTAAAGCAAGTGCAATAAATATTAATGACACAGACCACATCATCGATTGTAATCCTCCACGGTTAACAATCGAATTAAGCATTTCATTTCCTGTATCCGTTTGGAATCCATCTTGTAAGGTTTTAAACACTTTTGCAAGCGTAATACCTTTTTGAATGAAAAACGCTAAAACTAATGAACTAACAATACCTGCAGACATTGTTGGTAAAGTTGAAAAACCTCTAAATGCCATAATAAAAACGATTAAACATGGGATTAATAACAATGGATTCACTTCAAAGCTAGATGAAATTGCTTTTTTCATTTCTGTAACTTGCGCCATATCTGTATTACCATGACCCATACCAATGATTAAGAATAAAATAACGGTAACAATTAATGCTGGAATTGTTGTATATGCCATGTGTCGAATATGCTCATTAACCTTTATTCCTAAAATACTTGGAACGAAATTCGTTGTATCTGATATCGGTGACATCTTATCACCAAAACACGCTCCACTAATAATCGCACCTGCAGCAATTGCTGGTGGAATCCCCATAATATGAGCGATTCCCATTAACGCAACACCAACTGTAGCGATTGTTGTAAACGTACTACCTGTAAAACTAGCAACAATGATTGTAATAAAAATTGCACTGATCGCAAACCACTTCGCTGAAAGAACAGAAATTCCGTAAAATAATAATGTAGGTACTGTACCACTTAGCATCCAAGAACCAATTAATAAACCAATCATCATTAAGATTAATGTTGGTGACAATCCATTTTGAATACCTTTTTTCATACCATTTTCAATCTGTTCCCATTTAAATCCCTTAAATAGTCCAAATACAGCTAAACAAACAACACATAGAAGAAGTGGAATTTGTGGATCTGATTTTAATATAACTAGACAACTAGACATAATAACTGCGAATAGTACGATTAACGTACCTAATTCTATATTTTTCATTTATATACTCTCCCTTATTTATACATCCATATATACGTGTTCACGAAACTTTACAAACCCAAGTTTCTCATAAAAGCTACTTGCATTTTTATTATCGATCCAATAATCTAACTCAATTCTAGAAAGATTATTCTCACGTGCAAATGAAGCAATTTTATGAATTAAGAATGAACCGTATCCCTTATTTCTTTTTTCTTCATTAATACTGATCTGATGAACATACCCTAACCGAAAAGCCTTTTTAATAGGTCCTTCAGGAATATTTTTTATTTCAATCCAAGCATAACCGACTAATTCTTCGACATCTTTTACGACGAAAAAATGATGCTCTGGTTTATCAACTACACTCTTGAAAAACTCAGTTATTTCAGCCGGATTATGAACTTTAAAAAACTCTGGAAATAAATCAGCATGTAGGTTTTGAACACCTTCATTAAGTTTTGCCAATATTCGGTAATCTTTCGTTGCAAATATCTCCATGATTTTCACCCTTTCAAAAAAAACCAATAAAAAATCGAGGCGCCCCTATAAAATATAGGGACGACCTCGATCGCGTTACCACCCTAGTTATAAGAAATAAATACTTATAAAAGAAAAATTCCTTATCACTCGAATCTGTAACGTAGACTTACGTTCTTCCCTTCATTAGATCAACTAACTACGAAAAGAAAACTCCCGAAATGTAATTCATTTGATTGTGTAGACGAGTTTTCACCAACCACTCGCTCTCTGAACTACTACCAATCAAACTACTGCTTTTTCGTTCACTGTTTGTTCGATATTATAATGTAACCAAGTGGTATTTCTTCTTACCACGACGGATAATAATAAATTGCTCTTCAATTGCATCTTGTTTAGTTAACACTGTTGCAACGTCCTGTATACGATCTCCATTTACATATACCGCACCATTTTGTACATCTTCACGTGCTTGACGTTTTGATGGAGAAATTTTCGCTTCAACTAGTAAGTCTACTAATCCTTTTTCTGCTTCACTTAAATTAAATGAAGGTACGTCTTTAAAACCTTGTTTAATCTCAGCAGCAGTTAATTCTTTTACAGATCCACTAAATAGTGCTTCTGTAATTTTAATTGCTTGATCAAGCGCTTCTTCACCGTGAACTAGTTTTGTTACTTCAGCAGCTAATGCTTTTTGAGCAACACGTTGTTCTGGTGCTTCATTAAATTGTTTCTCAAGCTCTAAAATTTCCTCTTTTGATAGGAAAGTAAAGTATTTCAAGTATTTAACTACATCACGGTCATCTGTATTAATCCAGAATTGGTAGAATTCGTATGGAGTTGTTTTTTCTGGATCTAACCAAACTGCTCCGCCTTCTGTTTTACCAAATTTAGAACCATCAGCTTTTGTTACTAAAGGTACTGTAAGTCCAAAAGCTTTTGAATCTTCTTCTGTCTTACGGATTAATTCCATACCAGCTGTAATATTACCCCATTGGTCACTACCACCAATTTGTAATTTACAGTTATGGTCTTGGTATAATTTTAAGAAATCATATGATTGTAAAATCATATAACTAAATTCAGTAAATGAAATACCTGCTTCTAATCGAGATGCAACTGAATCTTTAGCAAGCATGTAGTTTAATCCGAAGTTTTTACCGATGTCACGTAAGAATGTAATAACATCTAATTCGCCTGTCCAATCAAAGTTATTAACTACTTTAGCAGCATTTTCACCTTCGAAGTTTAAAAATGGTAATAATTGTGTACGAATTCGTTCACTGAACATTTTTACTGTTTCTGTAGTATTTAACGTACGTTCTGCCTTCTTACCACTTGGATCACCGATCATTCCAGTTGCTCCACCTACTAAACCAATTGGTTTATGTCCTGCAACTTGAAATCTCTTTAACATTAACACTGGTAATAAGTGACCAATGTGTAAGCTATCACCAGTTGGGTCAAAACCACAATATAATGAAACAGATTCTTCGCTTAATAATTTTTGTAGACCTTCTTCATCTGTCATTTGATTAATTAATCCACGAAATTCTAAATCTTGTAAGATGTTTTCCATTTTTAGCCCACCCCTTTTATGTTCTATACGTCGTTTAAACAAAATAAAAAGTCCCTACTGATAAACAGTAGGGACGAATAATTATAATCGCGGTACCACCCTAGTTGTAGCTAATAAAACAGCTACCTCTCATACAATTAACGGTTGTTAACCGTTCTAATCCTAATTTGCATTAAACAAATTTCGAAAAAGAATGCTCCAGGGTGTAATTCATGTCAATGTCTGTGCTAATTCTCACCAACCATTAGCTCTCTGATCCAATACCATTCACACTACTAAGCCTTTCAACGCTCACTATTAAAATGTTATGAAACATTTATATCACAAATAAAACGTTTAAGTCAAATAGATAATTAAATTTTTATTAATTTTATTTAAATTGTCATTCAATATTTGAATAAAAATGCTTTCTATCAAATAATATGGTTAAATATTAATACTAACATCTTTAAAAATACATATTTTGGAAATAAAGTGTTTTTTCTTGAAGAATAAAGGAATATGGATTGCTTTAATTATTGTAGTCGTTCTAATCTTTATGGGTGTCGGAAGCTATAATAGCTTTGTGACTCAGGAAGAAAATGTAACAAATAAAATGTCACAAGTTGATAACCAACTAAAACGTCGTTCAGATTTAATACCAAACTTAGTAAATACAGTAAAAGGATATGCTACACAAGAGAAAGATGTGATTGCTTCAGTAACAGATGCGCGCGCAAAATTAGCTGGTGCTCAAACGACTGCTGATAAAAGTAAAGCTGATGCAGAATTGTCTGGAGCATTAAGTCGTCTATTAGTAGTAGTAGAAAACTATCCTGATTTAAAATCAAATCAAAATTTCCAAGCATTAATGGATAGCCTAGAAGGAACTGAAAATCGACTAGCTATTGCTCGTAAAGATTACAATGATGCAGTAACTGTTTACAACCAAAAAATCAAAAAATTCCCTGGTGTACTAGTAGCTGGCCCTTTTGGATTCGAGAAGAAGGATTACTTTGAGGTATCTGAAAAAGATAAAGCCACACCTGAGGTTGACTTTAGTGGCGCAGGTAATAAATGAGAAAATTTCTCTCATCAATATTCCTAATAGGATTTCTTTTTTCATTTGCTACAGGAGCAAATGCTGAAATTAAAGTACCTTCTCAAGTAGGAGACATTTATGTACAAGATTATGCAAATGTTCTTAACAGAGAAGATACGCAAACTCTAATTTAATTAGGGAAAAAATTGGAAGACACTACCTCTGCTCAACTTGCGGTATTATCAATCCCAAGTCTCGAAGGAAATGTTATTAAAGAATATGCGAATACAGCATTTCGAAAATATGGTTTAGGTAATAAAGAGAAAAATAATGGTGTTCTTTTGTTTTATGCTAAAAGAGACAGACAAATAAGAATCGAAGTAGGATATGGTTTAGAAGGTGTTGTAACAGATATTAGATCTGGTAAAATCCTAGACCAGAATGCTATACCCTATTTAAAAAAAGGCGAAGAATCCCTTGCATTAACAAACACATATAAATCACTATATAATGTTATTTTAAATGGATCTGAACAAACTGGTCATTCTAAAACAAGTCATTTATGGGACACTTTAAAAGTATTCATCATCATTGATATGATGTTCTTTAATGGTGTACTTACTTATTTCATTTTGAATTTATTACCTGCATTATTAAACTCTTCGGGCGGCGGGGGAAGCTCCGACGGTGGTGGCTCCGATCGTAAATTTTAAAACAACAAAAAACCATTGGATGATATTATCCCCTTATAGTAGACACACAAAAAAGACCATCCGATAATAAGGATAGGTAGTCTACTATTGGGGGATTTTATTTTGTCTAAAATTAATCGTACATCTAAAAAATATTCTGAGGATTTTAAACTTAGAGCCGTAAAACTATATCTTGAAGGAGATAAAAGTTATAAAACAGTTGCCCTTGAAGTTGGAATGCCTAGTCCTTCTCCACTTAAAGATTGGGTAAATCGATACAGAGAAGGTAGATCTTTTGAAGATAAACGGGGTAAACATACAAACCATCGTTTTAATGGGTTTCAAAGAACAAAATTTGTAAGTATTGAGGAAGAAAGAGATTATCTGAAAGCACAGGTAGCCTTTCTAAAAAAGCGATATCAAAATCTAAATCAAGGAGGGAAAACTCCGAAAGAAAGTAGATTCGAAATTATTGAAGAGATGAAAGATAAATATCCTATCACTATGCTTGTTAAAATCGCTGAAGTATCAAGGTCTGGTTTCTATAAATGGAGAAAATCAGCCGAGAATCAACAATCCAATAAAATTAAAGAAGAAGCTGTAAAATCACACATTCACGCGATTCATTCAATACGTCCGTATTATGGCTATCCACGAATAACTGACCGTTTGAGAGAAGAAGGTTTAGTTGTAAACCATAAAAAAGTATATAGATTAATGAAGGAACTAGATATCAAATCAGTCATTCGAAAGAAAAGAAAATATTTCGGGAGAGATGAATCGAATGTTTATCCTAATCTCTTAAATCGCCAGTTTAAAACACAAATGCCAAATATTGCTTTTGGGACAGATATTACTTTTATCAAAGTAGGAAACAAGTTTTATTACCTTTCAGTTATTCAGGATCTTTATAATAATGAAGTTGTATCTTGGAAGTGTTCAGATCGAAATGATATTAAATTAGTCATCGAAACAGTTAGTGATTTATGTAAAAAAAGAAACGTGCATGGAAGTATCCTGCATTCAGATCAGGGATTCCAGTACACGTCTACAAAATACAGCCAGTTCTTAGAAAAGAATAATATGTTAGGCAGCCACTCTCGCAAAGGAAACTGTCTAGACAACGCTTGCGTTGAATCATTCTTCTCACACTTCAAATGTGAAATGGTGTATCTATCTAATTTTAATTCAGAACAGGAACTTATTCAAGCGATTGAAGAGTATATCCACTTCTATAATAATGAACGGTCACAAAAACGACTCAACCGTTGTTCCCCTGTAAAATACAGGTTAACAACGGCTGCTTAGTCGGTCTTATTTAAATGTGTCTACTTGACAGGGGTAAGTCCATGGATATTTTTCCAATGGTTTTCTTTTTTATTAATCTTCCATCGTTGATAAATCACCAGTTGGAAGGTCTAACTCCCATGCTTTTAATACTCTTCGCATAATTTTTCCGCTTCGAGTTTTTGGTAATTTATCACGGAATTCGATTTGTCTAGGTGCTGCATGAGCTGCTAGTCCTAGTTTTACAAAGTTACGGATTTCTTCCTTCAATTCATCTGAAGCAACATACCCATCTCTTAGCGCAACAAACGCTTTAATAATCTCACCTCTTACAGGATCTGGTATTCCAATTACACCAGCTTCTGCAATCGCAGGATGCTCGACAAGTTTACTCTCTACTTCAAATGGACCTACTCTCTCACCTGAAGTCATAATTACATCATCTACTCGACCTTGGAACCAGAAATATCCATCCTCATCCATATATGCTGAATCACCTGAAACATACCACTCATCATTTAAGAAATATGATTGGAATTTTGCTTCATTATTCCAAATTGTGTTCATCATCGATGGCCAACCCTTTTTAATCGCTAGATTTCCCATCGTATATGGAGCAACTTCATTTCCGTTATTATCAACAATAGCTGCCTCGATTCCTGGGAATGGTTTACCCATTGAACCAGGGCGAATTGGCATACATGGATAGTTACAAATTAATGAAGCTCCAGTTTCGGTCATCCACCAATTATCATGGATTCGTAAATTAAATACTTTTGCTCCCCAACGAACTACCTCTGGATTTAAAGGCTCACCAACACTTAAAATATGTCGAAGTGAACTTAAATCATACTTCTTAATAACGTCTTCCCCTGAACCCATAAGCATACGGAATGCTGTTGGAGCACTATACCAAACCGTTACTCCGAATTCTTGAATTGTTTCGTACCAAGCATCTGGACTGAAACGACCTCCTAATATTACGTTAGAAGCACCATTTAACCAAGGTCCAAAAATACCGTAAGAAGTTCCAGTTACCCAACCTGGATCCGCTGTGCACCAGTAAACATCATCTTGTTGAAGATCTGTCACCCATTTACCAGTTTGATAGTGTTGGATCATCGCTTGTTGAACGTGAAGAACACCTTTTGGTTTTCCAGTTGACCCTGAAGTATAATGTAAAATTAAACCATCGTGGCGATTTAACCATGTAATCTCAAAATCTGATTTCGCCTCTTTATAACGAGCTTTAAAATCAACAAATTTACCGCCTTCCTCAACGTCATCGCCTAAAAGGAAGATTGTTTTTAACGCAGGTAGATCATTAACTGGGACACGTGATAATAATTCTGGCGTTGTTACTAATACCTTTGCCTCACTATCCTCTAAACGATCCTTAACAGCACCTTCCATAAATGCCTCGAATAAAGGTCCAACAATAGCACCTAATTTTAAAGCTCCTAAAAGCGCAAAATACAATTCTGGTTGACGAGGCATGAAAATAAATACTCGATCACCTTTTTCAACGTCACCGAATTGTTTTAAAACATTTGCAGCCTTATTTGAATTAATTTTCATTTCTTCATACGTATATTTTTCATTTCGCTTATCATCTTTGTAATACAACGCAACTTTATCTTTTCGATCAGAATTTGCATGACGATCGATAGCTTCAAATGCTACATTATACTTTTGTGTTGTATACCAAGAAAACTCTTTCTCTACATCTTCCCACTTAAAATTTTTATAAGTTTCCTCGTAGTTTTTTAAATTAAATTGTCCGTTTTTTACAGGAAGCGCTTCCACCTTCATCTAAATCCCTCCTTGATATTCTCTACTATCATTATACAATGATAAGATTTAATTTTCAGTATTTTTAATAAATTAACCATTTATATGTATTAGACACCTACTGTTTTTTTTCCTGTATGTCTTTCCTGCATTTTTTAGTATGATTATTAAAAAGGTGTTTTCTAAAGGGAGTGAGTAATATTGGATCACCCAAAAAAATATTTTTCAAAAACAATCCAAACTGTACATGGTGAATTAATTATAGAGGGACCAGTCGAATCTGCCTTACTTGAAACATATCAATTTCATGAAAATTTAACATCTTTTAGACAACCAGTACAACAACATAAAGCAATTGTTGAAATTGCTAGTCTACCTGAAGCTAGAATTATTATTGCTAGACTTGAACAAACAATAGTAGGTTATGTAACTTATTTATATCCAGACCCACTTGAAAGATGGTCAAAAACAACTTTAGAAAATTTAATCGAGCTTGGAGCAATTGAAGTAATACCTGAATTTCGAGGTTTTTCAGTTGCTAAAAACATGTTAATTCTATCAATGCTAGATGATGCAATGGAAGACTATATCATTATCACAACAGAGTATTATTGGCATTGGGATTTAAAAGGTACTGGTTTAAATGTATGGGAATACCGAAAAATGATGGAAAAAATGATGAATGCCGGTGGACTCATCCAATTTGCAACTGATGATCCTGAAATCTGTTCGCATCCAGCAAACTGTTTAATGGTAAGAATGGGAAAACGAGTTACAACTGAAGAAATTCAAGCATTTGACGCACTACGCTTTTTACAAAGATATATGTACTAATTGAACTTTATTCTCGAAAGGTAGGATTCAAATAATGCTTATTCAAGATATTATGCGCAGTTCAAACATTACTTTAAAAAAAGAAAATACAATTGGCGATGCAGTAACAATTTTTCGAACAGGTGATGTTCGTCATATTCCAATCATTAATGAAGATGACCAAGTGGTTGGAATCATTTCTGATCGAGATGTACGCGATGCCCTACCTTCAACATTATTTCCACAAGCATTTTCATCTGTACTTGAGGTTCCTGTTGAAAAAATTATGACGACTAATGTCATAACTTGCAGTCCAATTGACTTTGTTGAAGAAGTAGCAACTTATTTCTATCAATATAAAATAGGCTGTTTACCAGTCGTATCTAGCGGAAAATTAATCGGACTTGTAACCGAAATTGATGTATTACACACTCTAGTAACTTTAACAGGAGCATATCAACCTAGCTCCCAAATAGAAATCTTAGTCCATGATCATCCAGGCATTTTAAGTGACGTTGTTAACGTTTTTTCAAAAGAAAACATAAATATTGTAAGTGTCCTTGTTTACCCTGCAAAAGAAGTGGATCATAAGGTTCTCGTATTTAGAATTCAAACGATGAATCCACTTACGATCATTCAAACATTAAAAACTGAAGGATATAAAATTCTTTGGCCAAATGAAGCGAGTGAATCATGATGAAAAAGGATGCATACTTAGTTTATAGTGAAGAATACCATGCCTATCAATTCAACGAAAAACATCCATTTAATCCGATTCGCTCTCAATTAGTTTATGAACTATTAAAATCTAGTAATCTATTAAATAATGATGATACTATTCCACCAAGATTAGCAACAGATGACGAGCTGCTCCTTTTTCATGATTTACAATTTATCAATCAAGTTAAAAAAGCAAGTCTCGAACCAGTTAGTGCAAATATTGCTGAACAATTCGGGCTTGGAACTGAAGATACACCCATTTTTAAAAATATGCACGAGGCCAGTTCATTAATTGTTGGTGGCACATTAACAGCAGTAGATGCCGTTCTAGAGGGAAAATCCAATCATGCTTTTAATTTAGGTGGTGGACTACATCATGGTTTTAAACGAAAAGCCTCTGGTTTTTGTGTTTATAATGACTGTGCAATCGCCATAAAATATATTCAACAGAAATACGGTTTAAAGGTGTTATATGTAGATACGGACGCACACCATGGAGACGGAGTTCAGTGGGCATTTTATGATGACCCGACTGTTTGCACACTTTCAATACATGAAACTGGTAGATATCTATTTCCCGGTACAGGTGCGGTAACCGAAAGAGGACAAGGAAAAGGTTTCGGATACTCTTTTAACATTCCTATTGATGCTTTCACCGAAGACGAATCATTTCTATTAAGCTATAAAAAAGCAATAAACGATATAGCTGACTACTTCAAACCAGATGTAATTCTCACCCAAAATGGCTCTGATTCGCATTGTTACGATCCATTAACTCATCTTTGTACGACAATGAAAACATTCGAGGAAATCCCCAAAATCGCACATGAAATCGCTCATAAATATTGCGATGGCAAATGGATTGCTGTTGCTGGCGGGGGATACGATTACTGGAGAGTAGTACCAAGAGCTTGGTCACAAGTATGGATAGCTATGACAAATCAACAACCAACTTCAAACCTAATACCGGATAACTGGCTAGAGAAATGGCAGAAAATTGCTAATGTTGAGTTACCTATAACCTGGACAGACAATCCATCAATCGTAAAGCCTATTCCAAGGAAAAAGGAAATAGAGGAATACAATGAACAAGTCTTATACCGTGCACTTGAACCATTGCACGTTCAGCAAAAGAAGCCTTTTATTTAAATACTACGCGCCGCTTGAGAGGGTATCTCGACGGCGTTTTTTTATTTCGGATAGATTTTTGAGCGTGAATTAGTAGAATTCAATTCAAATATGGTTCTTTTAAAGATAGAATCAGAACAAATTTGCTAGCTTATTACTAAAAACGAACTAATATCTGTTAAAAAAGGTATGAAATACGATTACCGGTAAATGTATTCTATTGCTTTATTTGCGATTTACAAAGTTTTAATTGCTGTTTTACTATATTTAATTGCAGTTCTTCGATTTTAATTGCAGTTTTGCTATTTTTAATTGCGGTTCTTGGATTTTATTTGCAGTTCTACTTTTATTTGCACTTATTTAAACTTTATTTGCTGGCCTCTTAGATTTATTTGCAGGCCAACGTTACTCCATCTTTCTTTCCCCCATAAGTTCCTCCTAAAAACAAAAAAGCCTAGAATCACTAAAATTCTAAGCTACTTTCATCATTTACTTTGTTGATTGTCTAATTTGAAGATGATGCGGAAGAATGACTGTATGATCTTCCACTGTCTCTTTATTCATATACTTCGTTAATAATCTCATTGCAACTGCACCAATATCATACATTGGTTGAGCAACAGATGATAATTTTGGACGCACCATTAATGCCAGCCTTGTATTATCAAATCCAAAAACTTCAAGGTTATTCGGTACTAATATTCCATGATCTTGGGCACTGTGGATTACACCAATCGCCATTTCATCAGATGCTACGAAAATCGCGCTTGGGATAATATTACGCTCATGGAAAGCTTCAAAGGCTTCACTGCCTGATTCATACGTATTATCACCATAAGTTACTAAATCTTCATCGAATTCGATTCCATTTTCTTGTAAAGCACGCTTATATCCTTCTAACTTACTTAATCCGATAATATTCGTTTCAGTAGGACCGTTTACAAATGCTACTTTTTGGTGACCTTTTTTAATTAAATAATCTACTGCATCAAATGCCGCCTGAGTATAATCGATATTTACTGAAGGGATCTTATTAGCTTGATCATATGTAGTCGCTAATACGATTGGAACTCCAGCCTTTTCGTACTCTTCTTGATGAATATCGGTAATTGTTCCACCAATAAATAAAATTCCGTCAACTTGTTTTGCTAACATATTATTTATTAAAGTAATTTCTTTCTCAACATTCTCATCCGAGTTACTTAAGATAATATTGTATTTATACATTGTTGCAATATCTTCAATACCACGTGCTAGTTCTGCATAAAAAGTATTTGAAATGTCTGGAATAATTACACCAACTGTAGTTGTTTTTTTACTTGCTAGTCCTCTTGCTACTGCATTTGGTCTATATCCTAAACGGCTGATTGCTTCGTTTACTTTTTTTCGTGTAGTAGGTTTAACATTTGGATTACCATTAACTACTCGTGAAACTGTAGCCATAGAAACGTTTGCCTCGCGTGCTACATCATAAATCGTAACCGTCATTTTCATCACTCCTCTATTTTATTCTATCTATTATGTAGTTTGTTTTTTATTTAGGTAAAATAGTCATAAAACGCAATATTCCACAAAAAAGTGCTTCATTCTATCTTATAGTGAAACCAATATTCGTTCAATAGACCTATTAGAAAAAATTGTAAATTATTTGTAGTTTATCACTATATATTGCTAATTTAAAACAAACGTTCACAAATTATTCAAAAAGCGCCGACTGATTTTGTTCAGCCAGCGCTTTTATGTTGATTATCGATTTATGAAAGAATTAACTTCAGACATAAATTGATCAAATTGATCAAAATTCATTTGCTGAGATGAGTCACTTAAAGCAGTAGCAGGATCAGGATGAACCTCTGCCATGATACCATCAGCTCCAATTGCTAGGCCCGCTTTTGCTGCAGGAATTAGCAAGTCTCTTCTACCAGTCGAATGTGTAACATCAACTAATACTGGTAAATGTGTTTCTTGTTTTAAAATTGGAACAGCTGTTATATCTAAAGTATTTCTCGTAGCTTTTTCATAAGTTCTTATGCCACGTTCACATAAAATGATTTCTTGATTGCCTTCTGACATAATGTATTCAGCTGCATAAATGAATTCTTCGATTGTCGCTGATAAACCTCTTTTTAATAAGATTGGTTTATTTACAGAACCTGCTGCTTTTAGTAGTTCAAAATTCTGCATATTTCTTGCGCCGATTTGAATGATATCAACATAATCTAATGCCATTTCAATATGTTCTGGGCTTACTATTTCACTAATAATTGCCAGCCCATGATTTTGGCCAACCTCTTTTAAAATCTTTAAGCCCTCTTCACCAAGTCCTTGGAAGTCATAAGGCGAAGTACGTGGTTTAAATGCACCGCCACGCATAATTTTAATTCCTTGTTCCTTTAACACTTTCGCTACAGAATCAACTTGTTCATAGCTCTCTACTGCACATGGGCCTGCAATAATAATTGGGCTTCCATCACCAATATTAACACCATTTACATTTACGATCGTGTTTTCTGATTTTCTTTTTCTTGAAACAAGTAGAACTTTTTTATCGTCTTCTTCTTGAAGTTCTAAGCTACTTTTAAAAATTTCTTTAAAAATATGTTGGAGGGTAGCCGTACTAAAGGGACCTTCATTAATTTCGGCAATATGATCTAGCATCTTACGTTCCCTAACTGGGTCATAACGTTTAACGCCTTGATCAATTTTTGCTATCCCAATTTTTTTAGCGATTTCGCCTCTTTTATTTAATAACTCAAATATTTGATGATTAATCTCGTCTATTTCAATTCTAAGTTGCTCTAAATCATTTTTAGTCAATTTAAATCCTCCTTGCAAATACCAATATCTCATTTGTTATTATGACACTTTATTGAAAGCTAATCAAAACTTGAGCATTATTTTAAAAAAATGTTTTTTTAGTGAATATTTTGTATTCTCTATGGGAAAAGTTGCTGGACCAAATAAAAAAGAAGAGTTATTAAAATAACTCTTCTTTCTTATCTTAATTAATAGTAAGTCCTTCTTCTACTTCCACCACTCTGTCTAACCATTCAGTGATCAGCGAGTTAAATAGATCCTCTTGTTCTATTTGAAGATTATGGCCAGCTTTATCTAAAATTGCAAATGTTGCTCTTGGAAATTTTTCAAGAATAGCAAATGCGTCTTTAAATCCTACGACCGAGTCTTGTAATCCTAATAAAAATAAACTTGGTTCATTAAACTTAATTTTATCTATTTCAAATGAAAATCCGTAATTATTCCTTATTTTAGATAAAAAATCCTGATCGGCGATTGAACATCCGCTAACAATTTCATCTTTATAACGGACCCAAGTTTTCTTATCTAAAACAACATTGTTTGAACGAAAATCAGCTTCTTCAAGTTCATTTAATTGATTCAAAAAAGTTTTATCTTCTACTATTATCGTATGGCTTGGTAGCGACCTTTTTTCAAAATCGGGAATAATCAGCGGACAAATAAAAGCAACACCTTTTACTTTTTCAGGTCTATTAGCAATAATTCCTCGTGCTAAATATCCCCCATAAGATTCTCCGGCTAATAAAAATGATTGACCTGGTATGATCGTATCAATAAACTTTAAGACTATGTTCAGCATATCATCTGTCGTATTAATGTTAGTATCGCCCTTTGTTTTACCCATACCTGGAAGATCAAAGTAAATTCTTTTATAACCGTTTCGCATCGCAAAAATAGGTTCCATGCAAACTTGCATTAACCTAGAATCTGGGGTAAACCCATGAATCATAACAATTGGTTTTCCTTCACCCATTATTTCATAGTTTATATCAACATTATTTATAGTACAAAACGGCATTTAATTAACCTCCAATTTTCAAATCTATTTATAAATTGAAGTGATATTCATATTATGAGGCAAAACAGCATGGACACCTTTAACATGGTTAACAATTTGAGTTATTCTCAAATCAACACAAACACTAGCTAAAGCAACTGCTTCTGTTTTTTCAAGATCGTATAGCTCTTGAATTAACTCGACCATGCCATTTAATGCAGTTTTAGTTGCTAGATTTAAGTCTTCATCAAAACCAAAAGTAAGCCACCCTACTGGTGTGTTAGCTCGTGGCATATTAATCTGCATATCTTCTCTTACTGTAAGAGTAAGATTCACTTTATCAAAAGGAGCTTCAATCGCTTGACCAGATACTTCCCCATCTCCTTGTGCAGCGTGTCCATCACCTGCAGAAAAAAGTGCTCCTTCAACGGCTATAGGTAAATACAAAGTACTACCTTCTACCAACTCTTTACAGTCAATATTTCCACCACAATATCTTGGCGGTATAGTTGAATGAACACCTGATTCATAAGGCGCTGTAGCTAGGACTCCTAAAAATGGGATTACTGGTACTGTAACTTCCCTATCTCTAATTTTAGTCATCGCTGTATTATTTTTTTCATTGATTAGCCAGTTTAAAGTTACTTCTGGTTCTTCAGAAATACCTAATGCGTCATTTTGCCAATTCTTATTACCACCTGCACAATTCCAGCCGTACCAGCCAGCTTTTAATTCGTTTATTTTAATTTCAAGTGTCATCCCCGGTTTAGCACCTTCTACATAAATTGGACCAATCATAGGATGGCCCCATTCTTCTTCCTTTTCCCTTGACTGGAATCTAACTCTTTCTCCATTTTGATGCGAATAACCCCACCCGATATCAATCGTATCAAATTCAATTAAATCACCAGAACGAATCTTTTGAATAGGTTTATATTCGTTACTAAAAGATGCATGCAAATGCTGATTAGATGTTTTAAATTTATATGTCTCTTGCATATTTACTCCTTCTTTCACCGCTCAATTTTAATATGTAAAAATAATTTAACTATAATTAATTTCTGCACATAACTTGATTTCCCTTGTTTTAACCTTTAATTTTTATTACTTTTTTCCTATAAACACTAAGATCAGTTCCATCAATTTGAATTACATAAGACTTTCGGTGTATTGTATAGATGAGATTTCCAATTTAAGGAATTTCTAACTTTATTATATTGGAGGAGTAAAAATGGCAATTACATTTAAACAAATGGTTGCAGAAGCACGCGAAAATGTAGAAGGAATAAGTTCAGCAGATGCTCGTGAAAAAATTAATGCTAATCCTGAAACATTAGTAATTGATGTACAAGACGCAGCTGATGCAGGTGCATGTGGATTAATACCAAGCAGTCTGAATATCTCACTTGGAATGCTACCAATTCGTGCTGATTTAGAATTACCAGAACATTTACGCGAGCCTAAATTAGCAGATCGAAATCGCCCAGTTCTTGTAACATGTGGTGCAGGTGGCCAAGCATCTTTAGGAGCATATTTACTTAAAAAAATGGGATTCACTGATGTTTCATATATCGATGGTGGTACTGCTGCATGGAAAGCCGCTGGATTTGACGTAGAATAAAAAAACTGCACCTTAGGTGCAGTTTTTTTATTTTTTTAGTAAAGCATTTTCAATTGAATCTTTCTTAATTGAAAAATGAGAAGTATTATAAACTGCTTCTCCATTTTCAAAAATAAATAATTGAGGAGATTCGTGTTTTATTGCCACTTTTTCAGCAATATAGTTAGATAATTCTCTGTCATCTTGAACTTGTAAAAAATACAATGGTACATTTTCATATGCAGATGCAAATGCTAAAAATTCAGTATAAGCTGCATGACTAATTGGGCATGTTGTACTATGCTTTAAAAACACAAATTTCTCTTCGTTGTTAATTAGTTCATCAAACTGTTGAATCGTTGATATTCGATTTACCATTTCTCTTTTTTCCCTCACGCTTCGTTTTGTACTTTTCCCATAAATCCATTGCTGTATTTCCCCAATTTACGAATTGGGACATTTTTTCAGTACTAACTTTTACAGTATTCGATACATTATTAGCAGTATCTCGTACTTTTTCATTCATTTCTGAGATTGTAACCCCGACTTCTTCGACTGATTTAGCTAATACATCAAGGGATTTTGCTCGTTCACGCATATCTTTCGTAAGTTCATTCGAATTATTCACAAAAATTTTAGCCTCATTTGCTAAATGATTCGAAGTATGTACTAATTGAACGGCTTCAACACAAACATTATGTAAATCCTTTTGTGTTTCAGCAATAGTAGACTCTACACCTCTAAATACCCTTTCTAGTCGGAATAAAGTACGACTAATAAATACAACTAAGATCACAAATGCAACAGCTGCGATTAATGCACTAATAGAAATTAAATCCATTCGAAAAAACCCCTTTCATTCATAGCTTTCCACAAATTTAATCACTTATTTCGTATTATACTACAAATTTTACCAAACACTAAACTAGTCGTAAAACAAGTTTTCAAATTCTTTAGTAAAAAAAGATTACTTTAGTAAACAAAACCGACTAAATAGTTTACAATAGGTATATAGTTATAATTATTGGAGGGAATTTTCAATGAAAGATCCACGTATTTCAAAATTAGCTAAAAACTTAATCAATTACTCTGTAAAATTACAACCAGGAGAAAAAATCTTAATTGAAAACTTTAAGCTAGAAACAGAATTAGTTACAGCTTTAGTTAAAGAAGCATATGCTGCTGGTGGTTTTCCTTTCGTATCAATCAAAGATCATAAAGTAGATCGCGCATTATTAATGGGTGCTACTGAAGAACACTTTAATAAAGTAGCAGAATACGAAGCAAATGTAATGAAAGATATGGACGCATACATCGGTTTACGTTCAGGTGTTAATATTAATGAACTTTCTGATGTACCTAACGAAAAAACTAAAATCCATGGTAAAACTGTAGGTCAAAAAGTACATAGAGCAATTCGTGTTCCAAAAACGAAATGGGTAGTATTACGTTATCCAACTGATTCAATGGCTCAATCAGCAAAAATGAGTACAGAAGCATTTGAAGATTTCTATTTCAACGTATGTAATTTAGATTACGGTAAAATGGACAATGCAATGGATGCTCTAGTTGATTTAATGAACCGTACTGATAAAGTACAAATTAAAGGTCCTGGAACTGACCTTACTTTCTCAATTAAAGATATCCCAGCTATTAAATGTGCTGGTGAAATGAATATTCCTGATGGTGAAGTATTTACAGCACCAGTTCGTGATTCAGTAAATGGTACACTTTCTTATAACACACCATCTCCTAACAATGGTTTTACATTTGAAAATGTTCAACTTAAATTCAAAGATGGTAAAATTGTTGAAGCAACTGCTAACGACACTGAACGTATCAACAAAATCTTTGATACAGATGAAGGTGCACGCTTTATCGGTGAATTCGCAATTGGTGTAAATCCATACATCTTACACCCAATGGGAGACATCTTATTCGATGAAAAAATCGATGGAAGTTTCCACTTTACACCAGGTCAAGCTTATGATGAAGCTTACAACGGTAACAACTCAAATATCCACTGGGATATGGTTTGTATCCAACGTCCTGAATACGGTGGAGGAGAAATCTATTTCGATGACGTTTTAATCCGTAAAGATGGTCTTTTCGTAATCGAAGAATTAAAAGGATTAAACCCTGAAAACTTAAAATAATTTTTTAAAAAGAGAACACATATTTAGCTATGTGTTCTTTTTTGTATTGTTTGATATGATGCTGACAATATTTTACCAATGTTTTACTTAACGAAAACCGCTATACCATATTGAATGGCAGTATTATGACTGAAACTTAAAAAATGAGAAGGAATAATACTATTAAAAAAAATAAAAGACTGGGAGATTCCCAGTCTTCATAATTTATGCGGCTTTTTTACCGTTAGTCAGTCTCTCAACTAACATACTCACAGACAAATCACCTGTTGCATTTAACATTGTTGCAGGTGGATCAATTAGCGCACTAATTGCCGCAAGAATTGGTAAAGATTCTACCGGTAAACCAAACAGAGAAAGAATTAACATCTCCCCGATCATTCCACCATTCGGAATTGCTCCCATTACCATACCAACTAGTAATGCAATACCGATTGTTACAAGATAGATATTCATGCCTGAGAAATTCATTCCAAATACCCCAAAGGCAAAAGCAATTTTTACTACGCCACCCATAACAGAGCCATCTTTGTGTAGTGCGCTAGCTATAGGAATGACACCTTCTCTTACATTTTTAGATACACCCATTTTTTCAGCATATTCAAAATTTGTTGGAATCGTTGCAGCACTACTACAAGTTCCTAGAGACGTAAATGTTGATGGCCATACATTTTTCCAATAAATTTTAAATCCATATCTACCACCGGCCATATAAGCAACAATACTATAAAAAATAAAATAGAATAGAATAGCAGTTACATAATATAAAATAAAAACTCTCTTATATGAACCTAGTAATTGTTCGCCATATGTTGGTACAAGATATGCAAAATAAGCTCCAAGTCCTAGAGGTGCAAGATACATAATATAGTTAACCATATTCATGATTACTACATTTCCACTAGATAATAATTTCTTTACGATGTCTGCTTTATCACCAGCTTTATTCGTTGCTAATCCAACTAATACAGCAAAAACGATGATTGCCAACATATTGCTTCTTGTAAACAAGCCAGAGAAGTCATTAACTGTAAATGTGTTTACAATTTGCTCCGCTACTGAAACTTTATCAGTTGCATCCGGTTTAACGATTGGGATATGAACCCCATGTGCAGGCGGATATAATTTCATAACAACAAGCATTATGATGGCTGCAATAATACCTGTAAATAAAAATACCCCTGACATATTTCGCATAATCTTACCGAATTTTTCTCCTCCACCATTTGCAAAGCTTGAGGCTACAGAGAAAAATACTAGCGGTACAACTACTGCGAATAATAAATTTAAAAATAAATCCCCTATTGGTTTAAGGGCAACTCCGACGCTTTCAAAGTTATAACCGATGACTGAACCAATGATGATACAACAAAGTAAAATCAAAGGGAAAGCGTAATTTCTAAATGAAAATTGCATAAGCTTCCTCCTAATATAATTGCTATTTGTAGTATACCGAAAATTTAATAGTTTGTACCCCAAATTTTTAATAAAACCTACATATTTCTACATAAACATACAAAAAAGAACACTTTGTATCATCTACAAGTGTTCTCTTTTCATTAAAATTAAGAAATACTTCCTATACCCTTGCTGGTATTCCTATCCTTTAATCCTACTTTTATATGATCTTTTTATCTTAAAACTTCATCAAAAGCAGCTGATACTTTTTCAAACTCTTCTTCTGTTTCAATATCGTAAAACTCGCCATCTTCTGCGACTCTTAAGAAGAAAACGTCAATATCCTCTTCACTTTCTTTTTCTACTTCTTCTAGTAAACCTACAGCTATGTATTCATGACCTTCAATCGTAATTGAGCCTAATACTTCGTAATCTTGCTCGTCTCCTTCATCATAGCTAAGTGTAAGAATTTCGCCTACTTCAATCTTTTCCATAAATCTTGACCTCACTTATTTCAAATTCATTTTGCACAAAGGAAAACCTTTATGTTCCTTTAGTGTAACAGAATGATGCAAAACGTTAAATTGTAAATACACTTAAAGCTTTTCTAAATCGTTCTACTTTTAAACCATCTTTTTCTGGAGAATCAATTTTAGTAAAAAAAATTGATTTTAAAAAATTTACATGAATATTCTTACTAACGCTGTAATAAGATTTAGAACAACCAATTCTTAAGTTTCTTTCAAGTTTATTAAGTTGGACAAGCTCAATGTCTTCAAATAGTAGATATTTTCTATATTTAGGGAGGATTACTAAATGTCAAAATTAATAACGGCTCAAGAACAAAAAATAACTAGAAGAAAAACTGTCAATTTTAAATCTTTCTTTCAACGTTTTACTAAAAACCAATTAATTGATGAAACGCCATCACAAATTTTACATAATGAGTTAAGAAGCTTACAAAAACTTTTAGAGTTAAAAGAAATTAATTTTATTTATGCCGATCCTGAATACATTGATGTGGCAATTATGGAATTAGAAGCTATCCGTACAAAGTATAGTATTACTGTTAGACAATTGAAGGAAATACAATCTACTAGTACTAGTGTTGTATGAAAATAAGAGATAAATAGCTTATTAGCTATTTATCTCTTTTTCTATGTTTTCACCCTTAAACTGATTAAGAACTGACCTCATACTTAGTTTCGTATGTCTTAACTTTTTTAAACACATTGATGAAAATCGTTAAGCATGGAAGAAGCCATAAGAATATTGCATAAGGTAAATACTCATGTAATTTCATATTAATGACTGTACTACTCATGATCGCAAGTACATTCCATGGTATCATCGCTGGAAATAATAAAGTTGTATCCGCCATTAACCGAGCCAATTCCTCTTTGTTATATTTATTTGACCAATGTGCTAAAAAAGAGCGTCCTGTTAAAATAATAGGCATCGTTTGGTTACCTGCTATTACGCATATAACTGCTGTAGCACCAATTGTTTTCAAAGAATCGGATAGCATTGAAGTTGAGGTTTGAAGCCATTTATCTAGCATAGGTTGAATGATATTAAGCTCCTCCAATAACGCATTATAAATTCCTGCTACAGCAATAAACAATAACAAGCTATACATATGACTTAGCCCTCCACCAAGTCCATTAATTCCGTGCCAAAAAGAATTCACAATTTTACTAAAAGAAATTCCATTAAATAAAGCTATTAAACTACCAGACAAAATACTAATGACATACGAATAAATAATATTGATTCTAAATAAAACAAGTACAACTAATAAGATCGGTGGAATAAATTGAATGAACGTAATGTCATTATTACTCACGATTTCATGATGTGTCTGAGTAATTCCTTGCGCAAATTGTAAATCCATTACGCTAAAAAATAAGATTGTAATGATTACAGCAGTAATTGATGTTAAGAGCATCGCTTTACCTTGTTTTTTGACAGTTGTTTCAAGAATGTTAGCTAAAAGTTGATGTGCGCTTGAAAAAGGTGACGTGCGATCACCGACAAATGCGCCAGAAATAACAGCTCCAGCCGATATTTCCACAGGTATATGCAGTAATATAGCACTACTAATAAGAGGAACTCCTAAAGCACTTAATGTTCCAATCGACGAGCCCAAAATCATTGAAAAAATCATCGTCGTTAAAAAACAAAAGACAAAAAAGTGATGTGGATTGATCGCCTGTAAAGTAATCGAAACCATCGATGTGATCGTTCCTGATAGATACCAAGATGGAAGTAAAAAGCTAATTAAAAATAAGATAAAGAGTACAATTTTAACTTTTCCCATTCCTTGGTAGCTTAACTTCATAATATTTCTAACTTCATATCCTCTTTTTAAACTTAATACGATTAAAAAAATTAATCCTGGTAAAATTCCAAATACGAGAGAGATATGTAATATGACGGAACTAATAATTCCAGTCAAAGTTACTAATATTAGGAAACTTGCCTGTTTAACTGAATATTGATCCATCAAATGCCCTTCTTTCAAGCAGATTTATTACACTCAAATTGATTAAATGTCATTCATAATTATATAAGCTTTCAAGTAATAATACACATATATTTAAATTAAAAAGCACTACTTCAATTTAAGAAGTAATGCTACTTATTGTTCTTAAATAATTGATAGCCACTTCTTTAGTCATTTTAATTACATTTCCTTTAGTGGAATATCTATTAATTTTAAGTAATTACCCGTTTCTGTCGATTTAAAAATTCTAATGAATTCTACATTAATTGTTTCAGTAGGAGTTAGTTCTTGTTTAGCTTTTATTGCCATATCGTTTAACTCTAAATTTGTTAAGCCAAAATGTGCTTTCACAGTAATATGTGGTTCGACGCATTCAACTAGTCTATTATTCTCCCATTGGTGTTGGAATTTTACTATTTTTTCTTTAAATCATCTGGTGTACTATCCCGATAAAGTATTGCATTTAAATCCTCCTTTAAGAGAATTATTTCTTAAAATAGGTCAATACACCTTATACATATCCTTTAACTAAAATGTAAATCCGTTCCATATTGTACTAATTGTAATTTTCGCGCGACGGCCTGTGATGCATAATTATCCCAAGAAGTACTATACAAAGCAGTTCGTCCTTGGCCTTGAATGTCCGCGGCCCATGCATTTGAAACGATTAAACCATACTCTTTTCCACGAAAATCCTCGAGTGTATATACGCTCGCTTCAGCAGCTTCGGCTGATTGTCTGGCACTACAGCAGATCGACACAGCTATGTCATTTTCAATAATTGCATAACATGGATTTTTCCATTCTAGCTCCTCATATGTATAAGGAAAGTTTGGTAATAAATATTGTTTATTTGCCTGGGTAATTTTGATTGCTTTCGATGATGTTTTGCCAACTGTTTGAAATACATATGCCGGACCCATCCATAAACTGTCTATCTGATGATTTTTACTCAAAATCTGCATGATATTTACTAACGGTATACTAGAGTTTGTATCTAAGGCTTTCTCTAATTCAATTAGTTCCTCTTTTTTAAGACAATCTAAAAACCTTTTTACATATCCAATTTTGGTGCTTCCTATATAAAACCTTGGTGCTTTTGTATATGGTGGTTCATTTATTTGTGTTATTTTTCCAACTTCATTGTGTTTAAATAATACGTTAATATGCATTTCCATAAGTTCTAGCTCTGATTTCAAAAGGACTCCCCCTAGCTTCAAACTAGTTAATTTACATACTTAAATTTTCTTTTTACCCTATCTTTTAATTTTTACAAATGTTCCTTTTTCGGACTTTTCAATTGCGGCCTTATTCATTTTAGTAATATTATCTGATAAAAGTGATGATTGTTGGACAGTTTTACCGTCTAATGATACAGAAACATCGATAATCCTTCTTTTAGCTTTTCTATGAATATCATAATCCTGATCATTTTCTTCGAGCTCAACTTTTGCATATAAACTGTTTATTAATTCTAGTATTTCTTTATCATTGCTTTCTTGAATTAATTTCATTAACTGCATATCATCCAGTAATAAATCGTTTAACTTAATAATTTCTTTTTGTAATGCAAGATTAATAATCTTTGCAAGTGAATCGTAAGAATAGATGCTGATTGGACCTAAAAAATAATCAATAGCAAGTTTATAATAAATAACTGTAAACCACTCCGCCATTTCAATAGAGTTTACACAGATTTCTCCATCTACAATAACTAATGAATTTAAAAACGCTTCAATTTCTTTTTTAGGTGTTCCAAAATATGTATGCATATCTCTTAATGTATAATCTATTCGGTCTGCACATAGCTTCGGAAGCTCTTTTTCAAGTATTTCCCATTTATCTATATCAAAAATTTCTTTAATATCAATATGATATTTTTCAAGTATTGAAGGGATCTCCGAATCTATAATTACTTTTTCAAAGATTGTTTCATGATAATTTTCTTCGCTATTATCAAAAACATAATCAATAACATGAGAAAATGCTGTGTGAGAAACATCATGTAATAAACCCGCTATTTGTTCCTCAAGAGAGCCCCCTAACTTTTTTATTAACAACATAACACCAATAGAATGGTCATATCGAGTTCCATTAAAGTGATGATCCACTAAAAAGGTAGCACCAGCTTGATGAATTTTTTTTAACCGTTGAATTGGTTTTGTATCGATTAATTCAACAAGAACTTGATCAATATTGTATTGTCCATATAGTCTATCGCTCAAAATCATACTGTACTCCTTTTAAATATTAAATTTGAAATTCCATCTCCTTAACATAAACAGCGTTCCCAGTAATTTCTATGTCATAAGTCGTAATTACTTTTTTTACATTTACTTTTACACGTCCGTCTTTTTGAATTTCAGTACCTTGCTCAACAACTAATTCAATTGCATCATTAACATCTTTATTAATATATTTAGCATAATAAGCTCCCATTATCCCAGAGGCAGTACCTGTAACCGGATCTTCAATCGTTCCCGAAAACGCAGAAGAAAAATGACGTGCATGAAAATCAGCATTTGAATCATATGTTTCTAAGCAAAACGGATGAACCGACGCTTTTGGAATTTCATTCAAAATACTAGGAAAAAGTAGATTATTAGGTTTCATCTTTTCAAATGAAGATAATTTTTTTATTGGTAAAAGTAAATTCCAGGCACCTGTACTCCCATAAAGAGTTGGTAGACTTTTATCGATTTCTTCTACAGTAAGACCAATTGAGGACGCTACATCATCAATTGAACCTTTAAACTCTACAAATTCTGGTTGTTTTTGTTTCATCGTTATATAGATCTCATTATTCGAATTATGAATCTTGATTGGCAAAATACCAGCCTTTGTTTCAATTGTTAACTCACTTTTAAACTCAATTACCCCTCTAGTAACCAAAGCATATATTACTGCCATTGTCCCGTGACCACATAAATCCATTTCATGCCCCGGTGTAAAATAACGAATTTTATAATCAGCAACCTTCGAATTTAATAGAAATGAAGTTTCATTAAATCCCACTTGTTTCGCAATATCCTGCATTTCATAATCAGTCAAAGAATCACAATCTAAAACGACACCAGCTGGATTTCCTTTATTGGGCACTTTACTAAAAGCATCGTAATGGTATACAGTAATACTTTTCATTTTCCCACCTCATTTAGTTTTTAGGTAAATCTATTCTCTAATATTAATTTAAAAATAATATTAATTTTATGAGATTGCTAGAATAGTGCTTATATTCAATTATTTTATAATATACATTATTAAATTGATAAATTAAACCGTTTACATTTTTCTAATATTTTTATTTTGAAAGTTTGATAAAATAGTAATAATCATTAAAATTTTGGAGGAAAATATGTCATTATTCATAACAGCTTTCGGAGTAAAACTTATACTATGCTTAGCATTTACCTTAATCTGCTTCTTAATTGCATGGCCAATTGGATTATATTTTCGATACAAGGATGCGCAGAAAATGAAAGAAGTATTGCGTGACCAACCAATTAATCGCCGCAATTACTGGCTTAAACAATTCTTAAAATTAAGTATATCAATTATAGTTTTATATTTTATATCTTTTTTAATTGCACTTTATTTTGATATGCCATTTTCATCTACTGCACCGTTTGTCGGTCTATTTGCTCTATTACTCATGCTTTATATTAAATTTGCCCCACGTACAACTGGTGAAGCAACACCTGATATTGATGGATGGCATACAACATCTGTAATCATCGATCCTGATGAATATTTCACTTCAACAGGAGCAACTATTATTTTTGGATCTTTTATCTTTACAGCCTTTGAATTTATAAGCGTTCTATATTAATTTCCTTAGCAATTATTTTATATTTTTCCTTAATAAAGCATTAATGATCAAACTGATTATTAATGCTTTATTTTATTATTTTTTTCATTTACATGGTTAGTTGTCGAAAATAAAAATGATTAAGAGTGAAGGGATTCTCAGGAAAAAAGTTAAATATATTCAATTATCAAAGCTTTAGGAGGAGACCAAATGTCAAATTGGAAGACTGCATTATTTGAGTTACAAAAAACGGATATGTCTTTTTCAACATTTAATGAAGTAAGAGCTGAGAACTTAGACTTTAATAATGTAAGCTTGGCGAACTCGAAATTTAAAAATGCAAACATGAGAAATCTCGAATTGAATGATGTGAATTTATTTGGAGCTCGAATTTCAGATGTTAATTTATCTAATACTAAAATAGCAAATGGAAATTTAAGAGACTTAGTAATTGATCATGTTCATTTAACTGGTACATGCTTCCGCAATATTGTCATTCCGGAGGATCTAAATCAAAACGATCACTCTAATTCTATTAAATTTGAGAAATGCAATTTAACAACTAGTCAGTTCACAGACTGTGATTTAAGTCATGTCGAAATTAATAATTGCAATTTATCAGGATTGAAAATTAATGGCATTTTAGTTGAGGATTTGTTAAAGAGTTATAGAGAGAGAAAGTAATTTCTACATAAAAAGATCCAAAACGTGTTATGAGTAAGGTAGTTTCGTCTTTTTGCATTTTTGCTTACCCATGAACCACTCATGAGTAACCTTTTTTCTTCTTTTTGCTGTTTTACTTACTCATGAACCACTCATGAGTAACCTTTTTTCTTCTTTTTGCTGTTTTACTTTCTCATGAACCACTCATGAGTAACCTTTTTAATTCTTTTTGCTGTTTTACTTACTCATGGACCACTCATGAGTAACCTTTTTAATTCTTTTTGCTGTTTTACTTTCTCATGAACCACTTATGAGTAACCTTTTTTCTTCTTTTTGCTGTTTTACTTACTCATGAACCACTCATGAGTAACCTATATTCTTGTACTTACTTTTATACTTACCCATGAGCCTTTTATGAGTAAGGATTTTTATATTTTTGCTTTTTTCACCGATGTGATCTTTCAACGCGCAATAAAAAAAGAATCTTTAATCAGATTCTTTTTTCGTGTCTATTTTGTTAGCTCGCGTTGTTCTTAATGGTCGTCCAGTACAATAGTTCTGTTTCCATTCCCGGTTAACTGTGCTTCGAACGCGTCAATTATATGCAAAAATCGATCTGCTTCTCTAAATACATGGTCTGCTAGCAGTGGGTGAATGATACTTTTAATTCTACAAGCTTCTATTAGGTCGCGTGCTGTTTTCTTAAAATCTCTAAGTGATTTTACCGATACACGGTTTTCATCAAGGAATTGGTCAAGTATAGGAACTGTTTCCGATTGTGGTCTCATTGATTCTAAATCTACGGCTTGGTATAAAAGCTGATCAAAATCATGACTAAATTCCCTCGCTTGATCTACTAATTTTCTTTCCGACGGATCTAATAAATGTCCAATAAATTTTGCATGGTCTGCCATAATTCTTAAAAAGAAAACATTTTCTTGGATAATTGCAGCAGGTAGCGGTTGAAGTTGACCATTATTTAGTTCAGTCAAGCGATTTGCAAAATAAGCAGCTTCCCTACTTGTATGGTCAACTAATAAAGGAAAGTTATTGCCCGTTATTTTACAAGTTAGGAGTAAATTAAGAATTTTACGCTTATAAGCCCAAATCATAGAAGCTGCTTGATGAACCTCATTATTAAACTGTTTAATTTGCTGAGGATCCGTTTGAAGCGAAAATGATTGGGCCTTATTTCCAATTCCTTCAAAGAGCTGATAAAAGTGATCTGCTTCTTGAATTAATTCAGTATCATCACAATTAAATCCTAATTTAAGAAATAGAGAATGCTCTTTCATAATCCTAGACCAAAACAGAATCTCATCTAAAGAACGTGCTATAAATGCATCCGACAAATCGGACCCCTCCTAACATAATTTATTTCACTTCCTAATATATTGATGAAAAAATGAATTATTACAGATACATCTTTATTAAGTAGAATAGCTATTAGACTACTAAAATTTTAGTTTATAAAAAAAGCATTACTTCAATAGAAGTAATGCTAGAGTATTTATTTAATCATAGATTATGATTTCAAAACATCATGATCAACATATCGTTTACCATCTAATTGACTAATCAAATTAATCGCAACTTTTGCTCCATCGCCTGCTGTAATAATCGTATGAACACTTGTTCCTGCAACAGTTCCCGCTGCCCATACTCCTTCAATATTTGTTTTACCAGTCGAATCTACATCAAGTACGGTCTTTATGCGAGGTTCTGTTCCAGCTTTAGTGTTTAGTCCTACTTTTTGAGCTAATTCCACACTTAAGCCTGTAGCTAAAATCACTTGATTTGCTTCATAAGTTGCTGTTTCAGTTTCAATATTGAAGCCATTTTCTGAACTCACAATATTACCTACAGTACCTTGAATAATTTCAGCTCCAAATTTTCTAACTTGATTTTTTCCTGTTTCTATTAAATCTGGACCCGTAATTTCTGAAACCCCATAATGATTTTCAATCCATGCTTTTTTCGTTATACTCTTGTCGTTGTCTAATACTAAAGTTTTTTTACCAGCTTTTGCTGCAAATAAAGCAGCACTTGCTCCCGCTGGTCCGGCGCCGATAATTACGATATCATACATTATTAAAATCGCTCCTTTTTACATATAAGATTGATTTAAGTACTGTAATTATTATTCTGTCGTCGCCTTAATAATCCCTGCATGAATTGATCGTAAATTAATTAAATCCCGGGAAACTTGAGAGATCAGAATAATTAATCCATAAAAGTACAAACGCAATAATACCTAATAATAATATTGTAAAAGTTTGTTTAAACGAGTCCTTAACACGGATATGTGCTATTATTCCACCGATAGCTACAACTCCTAATAATAAACCACCCGCTGGAACCCAACTTTCTTCCCAAAATCCAATAATCAATGAAACTGCCCCAACTAATTCTACTAATCCGGTAATTACTCTGAACCATTGTGCTAATTTTAAGTGATTAAAACTTTCAACACTCGTTTTTGAACCAAAAACTTTCCCTAACCCAGCAATTAAAAACATAAGAGCTAATAAAATTTGCAAGATAATTGATAAAATATCCATTTTTTATCACCCCTTTACTAATATATATGCAATTGAAAAAAGCACATATTACTCCAAAAGTAACTATTCAATGTAAAATTTTGATTAGAATGGTTACTACAATCAGTAAAAATAGTTAGAGGTTTTTTAATTAGTTCATTATTCATCTTTTTTATTAGTAATCAATTAAAAAAATAATTTAGACAAAATAAAAAAGCAGTGTTACCTGCTATATTATTTTGTGCTTTTAATTCCTTATCAAGCTATTAATCTACATTTTAATCCTTAAAAAAGTCAATTCGATTCATAACATCTTCAATTGTAAATTGCTTTAAATAATCTAAAGCCTGGCGTTCGGCTTCAAATAATATTCTTTCTATTTCTAAATCTAACTGTTCTCCGGCTTCACCACAGTCAACTGACATTTCTTGTTCTATGGGAACCTTATTAACAGCAGTATAGATTTCACCTAAGGTAATTTAATCAACCGCCTTTTTTAAAATATAACCGCCTTCACGGCCACCTTTGGATTCTACAATACCTGCTGAGGATAAAGATTGCATTACTCTTCGCATGAATGTCGCATGAGAATCAACTTGCTCTGCGATCATTGCACTTGATAACATACCACCACTATTTGCCAACCAAACTATTGCATGAACTGCTATTTTAAAACGAGGTGGGCCAATATTGACACCTCTGTTTGCACTACTCATTGCTTTTCACTCCTATAATTACTTGGTTGAATACTTATTAAGCAAATGATAGAACAATAAATTTTCATAGGCAATAGAATGGTTAGAAGAATGTTATTAACAATTTTTACCATTAATTACTCAACAATTTGTTCAAAGAAGCCGTTTACTAAAAATTTTAAAGCCCAAAATGTTGCTTTGCTAATTCTTTATATCTCATTTCATCAATATCCTCTTTCGTTACCACTCCGTTAATCCATTGTGTAAAAGAAGTATTCGTTAAAGTATTATTTCCCTCATTTGTCAATTGAGTTATTAAAGGATTTTTATTAAATGGTGATTCCTCGTGCTCAGCAATAATTGTTTGAATCTCATTAAATTCGGACACGTCCGAAATCACATCGCGTGAATCAAATGCATATCCAATTCTCCAATTAGGATCTTTATGTTTTAGTTTTAACATCAAAACATAATCCCCGAATTCTGTATCCTCTTTTTTAATTCGAAACTCACCATTACTAGAAGTTATCTTCTCACCAGTAAAGGGAACTGCTTTTAAAGGAAGATTCGCTCCAAATCCCGTATCAATTAAGTATGTTTCTTCATTTTGTGTTAATAGGATCGTGACATGTGTTCTTCCAAAAGTAGGATATTTTTGAGCAATATTATCATAAACAACTCCTCTTGCTAATTTCACGTTAAACCCATTTTCAAGAAGAAATAAATAAAGCAATGAATTCAATTCATAGCAGAGACCACCTTCACTTTTTACTAATAATTTACTAATTAAATTTTCTCGGGTGATCTCATTCGTATTATTTTCTATAATACAAAGATTTTCAAAAGGTATATTTTTTGCTGTTTTTTCAAGAATGTCATTTAAATTATTAAAGTTAATCACTTCATTATCTCGTAATCCGATTCTTTTTCGAAACAATAAATTAAGCTCGCTCATTTACTATTCCTCCTGTCTCATCAAACTTTTAATTAATCATACCATTTTAGTTTAAAAGCTAAAAAAAATAAGCTGCAAAAGCAACTTCATGCCATCAAAAATTTAGATTGTCTCTTATAATCTTTTTTCAAAATAATATTGATTATACCCTTTTGGATGATTCTCAATTACGCCAAATACTTTAAAACCATGCTTCTTATAAAATTTTGGAGCTTGAAAACTAAAAGTATCTACTTTAATAAGGCGACATCCATTTTCGATTGCAAATTCTTCCATTTGATTGATTAGCTGACTACCAAAGCCTTCATGTCTATACTCCTCAGACACCCATAAGAAGTCTATAGATAAATGGTGCCAATACATCCTTCCTGTAATTCCACCTACTATTTCCTCTTGATCATTTCTAACGACAAAGCTTATTTCTTCAGATGGTGCACTCTTCTCATCTGGAAGGTTTTTAGCATTATATTCAATTACTTTTTTTCTAATAAAATCACTATCTTCTTGTACCCATTGTTTCACTATTTTCATTTTTTTCTCCCATTATTATATTCGACTTATAGCAACTAAATTTACTTATTTAATAGTACATTCTCTAAATAACGTTATTTTCCTTTTAAAACCATTCTTAACCAAGAACCCTACTGAATAAGATCGAAACAAAAAAACCTTCAAAAATTAGAAGGTTTTAATCTAAATATTATGGTATAATCTTCCAAAAGGAGTGGAATTTATATGGATAACGTGTTTTTTCCTCTATTTTCAATCATACCGATTTTGTTTTACATAGCACCTTTTGTTTTTATGATTTGGTTCCTTTTAAAATTCCTAAAAATTCAACAAGAAAAAAATCAAATTCTCAAAAGTATTTCAGATAAACTAGATCACTTAAATAACAATCAATCAGAAACTTGAAAGAGCGTATGTCTCTTTCTTTTTTTATTTTTTAGAGATTGGTATCCATATTTCGCTCTTAAAATTTGGTGATGTGATGTCTTTCTGTTCATTCCATAAAATTTCGGGACCTTCTACTTGATGGTAATCAGAGGATGGAAACCATTCAGAATAAATTCGTCCCCACACTTCTTGTAATGCATCTGGAAATTTTCCAATTGCTTCGAATACTGCCCATGTAGATGCAGGAACTTCAAGTTGAATTAACTCTTTTGGACAGTCATTTGTAGTGGCAACACCAATATAATGATCAAGCTCTCCTTTTTCTTCCATTCTACCTTCTGAAAAATTTGTTGATGCACTAATTATGCCAATCGGTTCAACATTGGAGAGTTCTTTTAGTTTCGTTATTTTTTCCATCGTTAAAGTTTTCCACATGGATGCAATTTCGGGATTAACTCCATTAAAAATAATCGGAACTCTCTTTTTTATCCCTACGATTCGAAATGCTTCTTTTTCTTCAATACGATAGTTCATTTCATTTCCCCCTTTAATTGATAATTGGAAGGTCATTCGTGGATATGCTTTGAGCGAATTGCCGTTATTTCTAGCTTCTGACGGAGTAATTCCATGTAAGTTTTGAAAGGCCCTCGAAAAGGAATCCGGAGAATTGTATCCGTATTTTAAAGCAATATCAATTATTTTCTTGTTATGATCTTTAAGTTCAAACGCAGAGGCGGTAAGGCGGCGACGACGTATATACTCTGAAAGAGAAATTCCAGCAAGAAACGAAAACATTCTTTTAAAGTGATACTCAGAACAATAAGCCCGTCTAGAAAGCTCTTTATAGTCAATCTCACTCGTCAAATTTTCTTCAATATATACTAAAGCATCATTCATATTCTTTAACAAATCCATTTTATAACCTCCTTCTTCAATAGAATAACAGGAACGAAATTAATCAATCCGACTTTTCATGCTAAGTTATGTAGGGTGTTCTCATTTACTATTTTTAAAGGGAGCCACATTAAGTAGCTCCCAAAATTTAAAACTTTTTACATCGATAATTTAAAATCTTCTTTTACATTCAATTTCTTATTAACTTTAACATAAACCAAAATTGCATTAAGTAGCAATAATGCACTTGTAACAAAAAATACATATTTCACACCTAAATATGCTCCAATTTGCCCACCTAAAACGGAACCGACAAATACACCTAAATATCCAGCTGACATGTTAAATCCAAATACTCGACCGGTAATGGCATCCGGTGTAATTCGTTTAACTAATGTATTAACAGCTGGAGTTAATCCTGCCGTTGCCAAACCTAAAATAAATCGTAGTCCCATCAATTCCCAAGCGTTTTTTACAAATGCTTGTGGAATAACCATTAAACCTGAAACGATCAGTGCAACGAATATAACTTTATGAGGACCAATTCGATCTGAAATCTTCCCTAATCTCGGAGCAGCAATAATGCTTGCCAATCCTGATGCTGAAAATGCCATACCCGCTAACAATGCAACATGTGTAGAATGAGCAGATAGCTGAGAAATGTAGACAGTAATAACTGGTTCAATCGAATAAAGAGCTATTGTTAAAACAAAAAAAGTAATGAACATTGTGATCATTAAGCTTTTATCCGGAATAAGACACCAAATTTCCTTAAACTTAAGCACTTTTTTATTTTGGTGAGTAAATGATTCTTTTACAAATAATGCTGTTGTAATAAACGCCACCATCATGAGTCCGCCTGTTACAAAAAACACATTTTGTAAGCCTACAGTCTCACCGATATAGCCTCCAATCATAGGACCAAGTAATGAACCTGCTATACTTGCAGTTGAAAGTGTACCTAATGCCGAACCCGCATGCTCTTTATCTGTTTGCGTTGCGATTAAAGTTGTACAAGCTGTACCATAACCGGTAATGACGCCTTGTAAAAGTCTTAAACCAATTAAAACATAGACATTATGTGCGAAACCCATACAAAAAATAATAATTGACATACCAAGACTTGCTCTTAAAAGCATTGGTTTTCGTCCAAACTTATCCGCTGCCAAACCCCAAATAGGAGAAAAAATTGCTGAAATAATAAAAGTTACCCCAAAAGCAATCCCAGAAAATTGACTAATTAATGCAGAATTATGAACACCAAGTTTATCAATATATAGGGGTAATACCGGACCAAGTTGGCTCATTCCGATACTCGTTACAAACATGCCAAACCAGCAGACAATCAAATTTCTTTTCCACAATAACATCATATCCCCCTCCTTTTTGATAAAAATAAAATCAATATTAAAAAGTCTCGAGAATGAGACAAATAAAAAAATAACAATGAGTTTTCATATACACATAAGACTAAACTATATTTTATAGTTTGTAAATTATATTATATAGTTTACTAATTATCATTAGAAGTGTTAAACTATTTTCTGTAAATATAGTCTCTCTTTAAAAATACTTTGTATTTAGGTATTGTATCTTTAAGGGCATAAGTTGATTGGCAGTGGAAATCAACCTAATTAATCTTAAAAAAACAATCTATCGTAAAAAACCTAAACATGAGACGGGAGCAAAAAAATGGTTCAAAAAAGAAATTTAACAAAAGAAAAAATAATTGAAGTGGCTTTTTCATTGGCTAATGAAATCGGACTTAATCAAGTTACTTTTCCAAAAATTGCAGAGAAGCTAGATATTAAATATCCATCTTTATATAACCATTTTGCGAATATGGATGATTTAAAATTGAAAATGACGATTTCTCTTTTAAATAAATTAAATTCGACTTTAATGCAAAGATTGGTCGGTAAAAGTGGTGAACAAGCGATTAGAGAAATCGCATATGTATACCGTGATTTTGCATTTGAAAATAGAACTGGTTATGGACTTTTTATGAATATCCCGAGTACAGAAAATGATGATGTTAAACGACTTGCTAGGGAAACGACTGGAATTATTCATCAAATACTAAAGTTTTATATTACGGACCCTACTTTATTGATACATCAAGGCCGAGCACTGAGAAGCATTTTACATGGATTTGTCTCGATGAATTTCCTTGGATATTTCCAACATCCAGTAAATGTAGATGATAGCTTTGATGTTATGATTGATGATTTTATTTCTTCTGTTTCAAAAACACAGGAAGTAGAATAAGTTTTTAACAACAAAAAATGTGAACACTAAACTAGGCAACTTTCTTTAGATGTCTAGTTTAGTGCTCACATAAAACAAAGGGAGGTGTGGTAAAAGCTTAGTGCTTTTACCTTCTAAATGAAAATAGATAAAGGTATTGAAACAATTGAATTAGTAATGAACTTTATGGGACAAGAAAGAATTATTCACCCAACTTTACTATGGGATGATCATGAAGTAATCTTAGTAGATACGGGAATGCCGGGACAAACTGGAGAAATTCGTGAAGCGATTGAGAGAGCCGGTCTAGAATTTAATCAACTGTCTAAAATCATCCTTACACATCAAGACATCGATCATATCGGAAGCCTTACTGAAATCTTAAAAACTGCTGATCAAAAAATTGAAGTACTAGCCCATAATGAAGACAAACCTTATATTGAAGGCGACAAAACCTTTATTAAAATGAATCCTGAACGAATTGCAAAAATGATCGAATCCCTTCCTGACGAACAAAGTCAAAAAATAAAAGCGATGTTCAATATACCACTTAATGCTAAGGTCAATACTACAGTAACTGATGAAGAAGTATTACCATATACTGGAGGAATTACTGTCATCTTTACTCCTGGACATACTCCTGGTCACATTAGTTTATATCATCATCAAAGTAAAACTCTTATTGCAGGAGATGCTCTAACTTCAGAGAATGGTGTAATCATGGGGCCAAATCCAAGTAATACACCTGATATGGATACTGCTCTTACGTCCATTAAGAAATTCACAAAATATGATATCGAAACAGTCATTTGTTACCATGGCGGAGTAGTTAATGAAAATGTAAATGAACAGCTTTTAGCATTAGCTAACAATAATTAATATACTGTAATTAATTTGGGCACCCAATAAGGTGCCCTTTTTTATGTGTTTATTGAGCTCGTTTTTTACCATTTATAAATGAACATAAAATTAATACAATTAACATTCCTAAGCATACAAAAATACTTAACCTGTTCTGTTCACTGAATGCAAATGCTACGCAACTTACACCTAAAGCAATGACTGTAAATGATGTTATATATGGAAATCCCCATACTTTAAAGTGTGGCATTTTAGTATAAGTTTTACGAAGCTTTAATTGTGCTAAACAAATGCTGATCCATACTAATGATACTGTAAATCCAGGAATCGCCATTAAATATCCGAATACGCGATCTGGAGAAAAATAAGCTACAAAAGTGCCCCCAATTAAAATAATTGCACTTACAATAACCGTATAAACTGGTACACCATTTTTAGAAATTTTTGCAAAAGCTTTTGGAGCTTCACCTTCAGTTGCTAATGAATACATCATTCGTGTACAACCATAAATCCCTGAATTTGCAGCAGATAAAACGGCTGTAATTAGAACAAAGTTCATAATATGAGCTGAACCTTGGAAACCTACTGTTGATAAAACTTGAACAAATGGACTTTCTTGATTACCAATTTCATTCCATGGAATTAATCCGCAAATAATCAGAATTGGAAGCGTGTAGAATAAAACAATTCTCCAAATAACCCCTTTTATAACTTTTGGTATTACTTTCTCTGCATCTTTTGTTTCTGTTAAAGTCAATCCAATTAATTCTGAACCACCGTAAGAAAAAATGACTATTAATAAAGCAGAAAATACTCCTGACCAGCCTTGTGGGAAAAATCCCTTATGCTGAACATAATTTTGTACATATCCACTATGATCACTTGGAATAATTCCAAATAAAATTCCAGCGCCTAACGCAATAAATAAAACAATCATTGTAATTTTAATTCCTGCAAACCAGAATTCTATTTCACCATATCGTTTAACATTCATAAAATTAACTGCCACAATAAAAATTGCACTAATAAAACTTAAAGACCATAAAGACATTGAAGGAAACCAATATTGTAGAAAGCTACCTGCTGCAATTACTTCAATCACACAAACAACTAACCACATAAAACAGTACAACCAACCAATTACGAAAGAAACTCTTGTACCAAACGCTTTACGAATAAATCCTTTCATATTCAAACCTGGGAACGCAATTGCCATTTCCGCAATCGCACTCATCACAACAAGAAGTAATAATCCAGCAAACAAATATGAAAAAATAACTGCTGGTCCTGCAATCGATACAGTTTCTGATGTTCCTTTAAAAATACCCGTGCCAATTGCTCCACCGAGTGCCATGAAACGGATATGTCTTGGTAGTAAATTTTTTTGTAATTCCATTTTCTATCTCCTCTTTCTAGCTTATAATTTTATAAAAAAAAAATCGCCCCTGCCTCTAACGACAGGGACGATTTTCACCGTGGTACCACCCTAATTGCAGAATAAAATCTGCCACTTGTTTTATTTAACGATCGATGACCGTCTTTTTCAAAGTAAATGTCGACCTTTACTACGAAAAAGATGCTCCAGGATTGTAATTCATGCTTGTTTTTGTACTGATTCACACCATCCACCAGCTCTCTTAAACAGTGAAACAAACATTACTGTATTCCCTTCATTGCATTTTCTATATTAAGTTAAAATAATAAAAAAGTCCCTACTGATTGTATCAGTAGGGACGAATTATTCGCGGTACCACCCTAGTTGCAGAAATATTCTGCCTCTTAAAATTTGATAACGATCAAATTTGACCGTTTTTCCCTCAGTAAAGATTAGACTTTACTTCGAAAAAAATAGCTCCAGGACCGAAATTCATGCTTATCTTTGTACTGATTTCCACCAACCATCAGCTCTCTATTACATTGAGATAAGTACTACTTAAATTCCCTTCATTGCTTAAAACTATATTAATCTAAAATTAGTAACTTGTTTCTTTTTTTAATATGTTTTGTATTATAGGGGTTATTTCATAATTCTGTCAACATCTTTTTATTTCATTTTGTTCAACTACTATACAAAATGCTAGTTTAAATAGTTTGTGAACTATGAAAATAATATAATATAATTAAGAAAAATGGAGGGAAGAAAATCATGCTAAACATACGAAATGTAAGATTAGAAGATTTAACTGAACTTGTAGAAATTGAGCATCTTTGTTTTTCAAAAGAAGAGGCAGCTACAAAACAGGCATTCGAAAAACGCATTAAATTAATTCCCGATAGTTTTTTTGTAGCTGAGGAGAATGGTAAATTAGTTGGTTTAGTAAACGGCCCTGTTATAAATGAGACTTTCATTACTGATGATTTATTTAGCGAAATTAAAAAAAATCCATCTACTGGTGGTCATCAAAGTATCTTAGGCATAGCAGTTTCTCCACAAAACCAAAATAAAGGGATTGCATCAAAATTGCTTTCTCATATCGAAAAAGTTTCAAAAGAACATAAGCGTGATTCAATAACTCTTACGTGTAAAGAAAACTTAATTCATTTTTACGAAAACCATGGCTTCATCAATAACGGTAGTTCTAGCTCAACACATGGTGGAGTAAAATGGTATAACATGAGTAAAAAACTGTAATAAGGCTATAGCTTTATTACAGTTTTTTCTTTGGAAATTTATTTAAGACTTTATTCTATTTTATACCACTCCATCACTTCAGAAAGCTTCTCCCTTATACTTTGGATTAACTCGGTTGGTTCCTTCACAGATGCATCTTTTCCAATTGCAATGAATATTTGGGCTAAAAAAGGTATTTCATTCGGTCTAATCCAATCTTCAATCCACCCAGTTCCGTTCTCCCGCGTTTGTACCTTAAACCTTGGATCAATTACCGTTTCACATCTTTGGACCCCTTCTCTACTAAGCTCCACGTAAAACTTAATTAATTTCTCTTCTTTCATACTTTTTAATTTCTTTCCAAGCGGAATTAGCGGCAAATCGAGCGGCTCATTATCCACTTCATGACTGATCGAAACAATTTTATCGCATCTAAATAACCGATAATCAAGACTATTAAAACAATATGCAGGACAATACCATAGTCCACTAGATGCATATATTCCGAGTGGTTGAATTTCTCGATTCGACTTTCCTTTATACGACTCGTAGTCAATACTAATTACATTTTGGCGAATAGCGGTTTCTAATAGTGTTGAGAGAAATGGGGATTTTGCTTGTTTTGTTGGTACGAAAAAATCAAACCGATTTTTCATTTCATCAATCTGATCTTTTACATCAGTAGGTAAATAAGCATAAAATTTCTTCAAAGCGGATTTAGATTGCGCTTCAAATGGAAGAGTGGAAAAGTGCCGTAATGCATGACTAGCAAAAAATATTGAAACTGCTTCTTCTTCTGTGAAAGTAATCGGAGGTAAAACTCTTTCGTTTAGTACTTGATATCCACCATGAGGACCAACCTCAGAATATAAAGGCACACCTAATTCACTTAACTCCATTAAATCTCTTAAGATTGTTCTAGTAGAAACGTTAAATTCATAAGCTAATTCCTTAACTGTAAACTTACGCTTCCGATTGACGAGCATCATTAATTCAATTAATCGTTTTGACTTCGCAGACATATTTTCACCTTATTTTATAACTATGACAGTTTTTGTCACTATTATAATTTAACATATGTATTAAGCCAAACAAATAAGGAGAATCATGTTATGAAATCAATCGAACAAAATAATAAAGAATTAGTAAAAGAATTTATTGAAGTTTTCTGGAATCAGAATAAACTAGACAGCACTAACCATTTTTTATCACCTGATTACAAAGATTACTCTTATGGTTCAACAGAAGGATTAAAACAATTCGCTAACGTAATTTTCACAGGTTTCCCAGATAGCCATTACACGATTGAAGAAATTGTCTCCCAAGGAGAAACTGTTATCACAAGACTTGAATTCACAGGAACAAACACTGGATTTTTTAGAGGTAACGCCCCAACCGAAAATTCGGTAAAAGTATCTTTATTTAGGGAATTCAAAGTTGAAAATGGAAAAATTTTAACTCATCGTGGGTTATTTGATACACCAACTCTTATAAGTCAATTAGGGCCAAAATAATATAAAAAACTACCAACTATTCTTATAGAATAATTGGTAGTTTTATCATGCTTTGATAAATAATAAAATACGATTTTATTACAATTTAGCTAATACTTCATTTATATTTCCCCATTCATAAATTAGTAAATTCAATTCAGATCCTGAAAATGTAATCTTATCTGATTTCAATAAATCAGCACCATAATATTCATAGAAATAGCGTGTTTTATTGTCTTCTAAAACCTCGACGAATACCCGATTATAACCCCATTTTTGAAACTGTAGAAACAGCTGTTTCATTAGCTGTTTTCCGATTCCTTTACCTTGATATTCCTCAAGTAGATAAATAGATGTTAAGTCACCAGAGTGATCGACTTGATTCCTCTCTCTTTTTCCACAATCTGCAAAACCGATAATTTCCCCATTATCATTTTCCGCAACAACCACATAATCCTCTACTTTTGAAAGATTAAGCTCCCACAATTTCTCTCTTTGTACATAAGATAACTTCTCTAAAAACTCGTTAGGAATTATATTTCGGTAAGTAGTTTTCCAACTATCAACATGAACTTTAGCGATGCCTTTTGCATCTGACATTGTAGCTTTCCTTATAATCAACCCTTCCACCTCACACCACTCTTTTAAGAAATATATACCTTCAAAGTGACGATAAGTCCTTTAATTTTTCATGAATTTTCATTGTAGTGACGTAAAAAGTAGTAATTTCTATTTAAAGTAGCTACTTTTAAGAGCGTTTCAGGGATTTAATTGCGATTTTGCCAATTTTAATTGTAATTCTCTCTTTTTATTTGCGATTACCCTTTTTTAATTGTGATTCACTTTTTTGAGATTTTCAATTCCTACAAAAAATAAAAGCACCTCCACAGGTGCTCTACCTTTTCCGATTATACTTCTCAAAAGAAACTGACTGAACCTCATATTTCTTTCCATTCCAATCATATAAAAGCTTCAAATTTCCGATCGCTCCTCCGCCGTCTGTTGATATCATTACGACAGCATCTGCAACTAGTTTTTTCTTATCAACAATATAGTCCACTGGCACGTGGGTATATACACTATCGTCAGAAGAGGTTTCTTTAAATCCTAACGATTTTAAATTAACTTTATACGTTTTTTGTTTAGTTGATATAGTTACAATATCCCCTTTTTTCTCCATTTCCACAAGGCGTTTAACTGCTTCAGACACCGATTCAATTGGAACTTCCTTATATTCTTCGCTTTGGTCATCATTCTTACTAATTTGCAATAAATGAATCGGATCATTGAAATTATCCAATACGATAATGACTTCATTTTGTTTATCTTTATTTAAATCTTCACTAAACATTTTGGTACCATACTTCCCACTTTTCCATGTTGGAAAGTGATATAGCAATCCTTCATTACCAATTTGAACGTCAAAATTCCGGTATTCTTTCCAATCAATTCGGTCAGCGATTAGATAGATATTTTCCTGCCACACATCGCTTGGGATTCCATTCATAACCACTCGTTCAGCTTGCCGCGCACTTACAGATGAAGAAGAAAAAAATGTAAAAGTACTAATTAAAACAGCGATTAAACGTCGGTTCATCGAAACACCACCTTTACCATTAAGGTGTCCTAATATGGAAAATATAACCTCAATCTAAAGGATTCGCCTACTCACCTTATCCACAAAAAAAGAGAGCTGCAAAAAGCAACTCCCTGTAAATTAAGAATTTATTCCAGCTGTCTGTCCCTGCTCCTGCAATATTTCTCCCTTAATTCTTCTTTCCAATGCAGGAGTAATTCGAACAAAGATGAGTATACCGATTACACCTAAACTCGTTAAAAAGAAAGATGTCGCGAAATTAGATAAATATGCACTTAGTGAAACAGTTATTGAGCAGATAAACATCGCTAAATTAAATGTTAAACCTGCAACCGCCATATAGGAACTCCTTGTTTCGTCAGCTGGTAAGTTAGCCATATAGTTTTGTTGAACAGGCACTCTTAATACTTCCGCAACTGTTGCGATGAACATTGCTATAAATAATAGCCAAATAGAGTTACTATATGAAATCACTGCATATCCACCAACAAATGCAATACAACTCCAAATTAACGTTTTTCGATCATCCAATTTCCCTACAATTTTAGAAGCAAAAAGGGCCATTACGACTACAAGTATCGTGTTTTCTGTTCGCAGAAAACCATTCATCTCGATTCCGCCAAATGTCCAGTTCAATAAATGTTGTGTGTGGAAATCATTCGCTAATCGAATACTTATATAATTTGTTAACTGAAATTCCATTGAAAGTACTAACAAACCCGCCAGTACATAAAGAATAAATAGTCTATCTTGAAAAACGTCACGGTAATTTGAAATCATCTTTTGAGCATGATGAGCAATCGTCTTCGTTTCTTCCTTTTCAGTAACTAAGCTTTCTTCGACAAAGAACGTAATTAAGACCCATGTAACAAGTGAAGCAACTGATAGTGCTAATAATAATTCAAATAAATATGATTTAAATAAAAATCCTCCAAGCATACCACCAATCGCAATTGATAAATTGTTCGACCAATACATGATTGAGTACATAAGCTTCCGTTCTTCTGGCTTACTCACATCTATTAACATGGCCTGATTAGCTGGCCCTGCTAGTCCCCAACAAATACTATTTAAAGTCATCATAAAGAATGTAATAAGAGGTGATGAAAACCAAGGTGAATTACAAAACATCATTGTAATAAACGCGAGTAACCGAATTGTTTCGGCAAACACAATCGTCTTTTTCCGGCCAAACTGATCCGAAAAATAGCCTCCAAAAAAGTTCATAATAATTCCTATAAATACATTTACAAGCAAAAGTAATCCTGCTTGTTTTACCCCAAAATGTTTAGATAAATAAATCGCCATAAAAGGAAAAATCATACTTCCAATTGACGAACTTAAGAATGATTCGAGTATTCGAATTTTGATATTTTTGTGAAACTTAAGTATCCCCATGTTGTTTCAACCTTTCTTTATCTATTGAATCCCTTCGTTTTAAACTAGTACCGAATAAACCCATTATTTGCATGAAAATTCCCCCTTTTTAAATTTTTCACTCAATTAGCATAGCAGTTATTTTTGATTATGCCAATATGCAATCCCCATACTTTTATCCTATATAAATGAGAAAAACTGGAATATCTAAAGCAAACCAATTTGAATTGTTTAAAAAACTGTATGCGTATTAACTCCATTTCCAGAATGATAGACAAAATCGTCTGTTATAAGCTCATCTAATACCTTAAGATTTCCAGATGTAAAATCTAGTTGCAACATTCGTTACAAGCTTATCATTATCCTATCTAAGTTATTAAATATAAATATTTAGTAAAAAATAACTAAATTTTGCGTTCAGTTAAAGGTACTTATTGAAATGAAACACTAATTAGATTATCATCTAATTAGATAAGTATAAAAGTAGGTGTATATTAAGTGCAATTAAATAAAATTGTAGATTTCCATAAAGCTTTAGGTGATCTTACTCGAGTACGCATTATTGCTTTACTTCAACAAGGTCAATTAAGTGGGCAAGAAATTGCCAGTAAATTAAGTCTTAAACCGCCAACAATTACCCATCATATGTCAAAGCTTAGAGAAGTTGGTCTGGTTAAAGAGCGCCGAGATAAAAATACAATCTATTTCTCTCTAAATACTAAAATTTTAGAAATGAGTGCGAAAGCAATTTTTACAGTAGGAACAGGAGGAGATTCCAATATGGAAATGTCAGTTACTGAAAGTGAACGTTCAAGTATTATCAATAATTTCTTTACTAAGGATGGCAAACTTAAAATTTATCCTGCTCAGCGAAAGAAAAAGCTTGTCGTTTTAGTACATATGATTAAAGGCTTAGAATTTGGTAGAGTTTATCAAGAAAAGGAAATCAATGAATATTTGAAGGAATATCATGAAGATTACGCTACTTTAAGACGAGAGCTGATTATGTGTCAATTTATGTATCGCGAAAACAATCAGTATGAATTAAATCCAGTTGAATTATGGTGGATGAAGTAAATAGAAAGAAAAACAGAAAAAGAGATACTTTAAAATATCTCTTTTTCAATTTATTATTTACTTGGATTTGTAGAAATATATTTCTTAACTACTTCCATTACATACTCCTGACAAGCATCAGCTGTAGTTGGATCATATTTACCGCCATTTGTTTTATTGTTTGATAATACGCGAATTCCTAAGAAAGCTACATTATATGCTTGAGAGATTTGAGCTGCAGCAGCGCCTTCCATTTCTTCTACTGAAGTTCCATATTTAGTATGGAACCATTTAATGCGATCAACTTCATTGTTCCAAACGTCTGCAGATCCGATTGTACCTTCTACTACCTTACCTTTAGTGTATTTGTTTTTCACTGCATTTGCAGCTGCTAATAAATCTTTATTACCTTCGTAAAAACGTGGTTTTTCAGCATTTGGATCTTCACCTGCACTACCTTCAGAAGCCATTAAGTCCATTGGTTTCCATTGAGTAGCATCAATTCCTTGGTTTTCGTCCTTCGTTTCTGTTTTTAAAGAACCAATATTCGTTGTATTTTTACCTAATACGATATCAAAAACATTTAAATTTGGGTCATGACCACCAGAAGTTCCTTGGTTAATAATTGCGATTGGTTTATATTTTTCAATTGCAATCGCTGTAGCTGCAGCAGTATTTTCCATACCTTTACCTGTTTTTGCTACGATAACTGGGTAATGATTTAAAGTACCTTTGTAAAATACGAAGCTACCTGATTTTTCAACTTTTACATGTTCTAACTTACTTGCAAACTTTTCAGCCTCAATTGGCATTGGTCCCTCAATAATAATTGGTCTAAGATGTTTAGTTTTTGCTTCTGCAGTATTCGATTTAAAGTTATAACCTACAGACACAGAGATTAATAGTGCAGAAATAATTCCTAATAAACCGTATTTTTTTAACAATGTCTTTTCCCCCTTGATGATGATCACACTCGATGTTTTAGTCAAAAAAAATGGTCTAGAAAAAGTAGAACAATCTCTACCTTCTAGACCTACGAAAGTTAAAGTATAGATTAGCAATAAATAAAATTTAATGCTAAACCCTCATTATTGGTTACAAAAAAATGAAACCAAGTATACTTTAACCCGTAGTCTAGTTCTTTCAATGGGAACCAGGTAGAAACGCTCAGACCATATTACTGAGCATATACGAGTAATGTTTATGAATGATTACACTGCTAATATATCAAACTCGAAATACATTTTCAATATAAAATATGAACTTTTTTTATAAAAAAAACAATAACGTTCGTATTTTAAGGAAAACAAAAGGTTTAATCTGTATAATAAGCTAAGAAAACAATGAATTTATTATCTTTTTCTAAATCAACCGAAATAAAATTTCATTTTTTCAGAATTCAAATTTTAGTGGTCTTAAAAATAATTCCTCTAAAGTTTCTTTCGCGTTTTTATGTTCATAAATTATTTCAAACAATGCGTTACAAATCGGTAGTTCAACATCATACTGATCAGAAAGTTCCTTTAAAGCCTTAATTGTAGAAACCCCTTCCGCTAATTTATCAAATGATTTTCCTTCAACAAATGCCTGCCCAAACTTTCGATTATGACTATGCATTGAAAAGAGTGTTGCCTCGTAGTCTCCTAAGTGACTTAAACCGTAAATTGTTAAATCATTTCCACCCATTGCCCTTATTAAACGAGAAATTTCTCTCGTGCCTCTAGCCATCAATGATCCTTTTAAACTACTATAGTTCAATCCATCAAGCATTCCTGCAGCTATTCCCATGACATTTTTTGTTGCAGCACCAATTTCATTACCAATTAAGTCTTGGCCGTAATAAAATCGTATTAACTCGCTGTTAAATGCTTTAGCAATCTGTTTTGTTACTTCAATATTCTCCGAACCGATAACCATGCAATTTGGTATATTTCTTACAAAGTCTTGTACATGACCAGGCCCTACCCAAACCGCTACATTGCTATTTTTCCCAACTTCTTCACGAAAGACTTGTGTGAGTCTTTTTCCTGTTGAAGATTCTATGCCTTTCATACAGAGGATAAAAGTTTTACCTTGTATTTCATTATATTGACTTAAGCGATTTGCAAATGTTCTTAGCTCTTGTGCACTAATTGAAATAATAATGACTTCTGCAAAAGATAATGCACCTTCTAAAGAGCTCGTTAACTCAATTCCATCTGGTAGGCTTAAATAGTCATTTTTTCTTGTCTGATTTAAGCCGATAAAATTTCTAGAGTTTTCTCTTCCCCATAAAACTACATTATGGCTAACTCGATTAGCGTACCAAGCTAAAAAAGTTCCCCATCTACCGCAGCCTAAGACAGATACATTCATACACCACTCTTCCTTCCAAAATTTATAATCGAGTAACTGGACTAACCAAAAAACTCAAAAAAGAAGTCTAATTTAGTAACCTATTAGACTGTTTAAGAATGAGTTTTCACAAGTAAAGTTGAGTATGGCTACAGCCTGTATTGAGTAAGTTTTTTTCATCTTACTGTTTTACTAACTCATGAACTTTTTATGAGTAACCTTTTTTCTTCTTTTTACTTTTTTACTTACTCATGAACCTCTCATGAGTAACCTTTTTTCTTCTTTTTGCTGTTTTACTTACTCATGAACCCCTCATGAGTAACCTTTTTTCTTCTTTTTGCTGTTTTACTTACTCATGAACCCCTCATGAGTAACCTTTTTCATCTTTTTGCTGTTTTACTTACTCATGAACCTCTCATGAATAACCTTTTTTCTTCTTTTTGCATTGTTACTTACTCATGCCCCACTCGAGTAACCTACTCCTTTTACAAAGTCCAATTAATAAGTAATCCTGCGTGAGTTAATCCACCACCAAAGCCATACAATAAAACCTTATCTCCATATTTAAGTTTCCCTTCCTTCACGCCCTTAACTAAAGATAATGGGATCGTGGCTGATGATGTATTTCCGCAATCTACTAAGCTATTTAACGTTTTATCGATTGGATATTCACTTCTTTCGCAGATTGATTCAATCATTCTTAAATTTGCACTATGAGGTACAAACCAATCAACTTCTTTTAATAAAGTGGATCCATTATTTAGAACAGCTTGCATTCCTTTTGGTACTGTCGTAACTGCCCATTTGTATACTTCACGTCCATTTTGAATGATGTTATTGTTATTAATTATCTCATCGCCAAACATTTGATTTGATAAATTTGAGCAATATAAATGTTTTCCTTTTTCGCCTTCTGATCCTAAGTAGGAGGAAATGAAGCTAGGCTGTTCTTCATCATACTCTACTAAGGCTGCGCCAGCGCCATCACCAAATAGAATGCAAGTAGTGCGATCTTCGTAATCGGTTATTTTTGATAAAGTTTCTGCACCGACTACTAAAATTTTTCGGTTTAATCCTGATGTAATTAATCCATTTGCCATATACAAACCGTAAGTAAAACCTGCGCAAGCAGCATTTAAATCGATTGCCCCAGCATTTTTTATTCCAAGCTTTGCTTGAATAATTGAAGCAACACTTGGCGTTTTGAAGTCTGGCGTTAAAGTACAAACGATAATCATATCAACATCTTCAACAGATTTATTGTATTTTTCCATCAAGTCTTTTATTGCCTGAAAGCTTAAGTCACTTGTATTTTCATTTTCGTTTGCAATTCTTCTCTCTTTAATGCCAGTTCGCTTTACAATCCATTCATCATTTGTTTCAACTATTTTTTCTAGATCCTTATTTGTTAATACTTTTTCTGGTACATATGAACCTATTGCAGTGATACGTGCTTTTGAATTTTGCATTCTGGTCACCTCAGTCATATTTTTTAATCTCTTTTCAATATTATATCACCAGATATTAATACTAGGTACTAATTTTATTTTAAAATTTTTTCATTCTTTTAATTTATCGAAGGTGATTGTTTAGTTAAGCGTGTATATAAAAGGTATTAAACTAAAAAAAGTTGCTACAACAGCAACTCTACTTTCAAAAATTTTACAATTCTAGTGTCATAAAAACACTATTAGGGTCATCTTTATAATCAGCAAAAGGCTTACAATACTTAAAACCAAGAAGTTCATATAGTTTTTTTGCTGGATCAAATGCTTCCATTGCACCGGTTTCTAAACTAATTCTCTTGTAGCCTCTATTTTTCGCCTCTTTGATAATGTGTTGGAGCATGCACCTTGCCACACCTTTTCTTAAATGAGCTGAGGAAGTTCTCATTGATTTTACTTCTCCATGTAAAGCGTCAAGTTCTTTTAGAGCTCCACATCCAACTAATTCACTTTGCTCCCATACACTCCAAAACGTAATTTCCGGTTTCTTTAATCCTTCAAGATTTAAAGCATGTATGCTTTCAAGTGGAGAATGCTGTGTCATACCTTGTAAATGCTCACTAATTAGCTTAACAACTTCAGTTCCAGTCAAATCATCAACCTTAATTTCCACGTAATAATCACCTCATTCTTCTTTTTTATGATTGCTATTATTATACTAAATTTTGATAAACTTCTAATTGGTTTTTTAGTCACAAAAAATTACTTCATTAACTCTTAAATAAAATAGAATTTTATGGAAAAAATAATAATCTAGAAGAAAAATTAGAAGTCAAAAGAAGGAATTCAAATGAATCGTAAATTAAATATAAGTGGTTTTCAATTCTTTTCTATGATTTTTATGTTTGGGGTCGGTGCTTCTCCACCAGTCGAAATATTTGCTAGTGCTAAACAAGATGGATGGATTAGTTTATTAATAGGACTCACTGCAGCTTGTTTAATTTTTGCAGTGTATATTAAGTTATATTCATTATTTCCTGATCTCCCCTTAACAAAATATATTCAAATTATTTTAGGAAAATATATCGGAAAAATATTTGCATTAGTATATATCTTATATTTTCTTTATATCGCTGCACGTGCTTTACGTGATTTTGAGGATTTATTAACAATCACTCTATATAATGCTTCTTCTCTAATTTCAATCGGTTTAATCATGATGTTATTAATCATGTATGCAATGTCTAAAGGACTAGAAACATTCGCTCGTTCATGTGAATTTATATTTATCATGATCATGTTTCTTGTTTTTATATTTATAGGATTTGAAATCATTTCAAAATTAATAAAAATGGATAATTTAAGACCGGTTTTAGAACACGGATGGAAACCAGTATTTAAGACTTTCCCAATTTCTTTAACCATTCCTTTTGGCGAAGTCCTTACATTTACAATGATTATGCCACATTTAACTAAACAAAATTTAGCAATTAAAGTAGGAATACCAGCTTTATTATTTTCGGGACTTATATTAACCTTATTTGCAGTTTTAAATACTGCAATATTAGGCCCATCCGTTATTGAAAGAACAACCTACCCACTTCTAACATCTGTTAGTTATATTAATATTGCCGATTTCATCCAAAGATTGGATACGTTCATTGTTGTAATTGCAGTATGTAACGCCTTTGTAAAAATCACAATTTACTTTTTTTGTGCGGTATCTGGGGCAGCAGATTTATTTAATGTTAAGAAAAGCAATCAGCTAGTCTACCCAATTGGTATTATTACAGTTCTTAGTTCACTCTGGCTGGCTTCTAGTTTTCTTGAACACCATATTGAGGGGATCCATTTAGTACCATATTTGTTACACATTCCACTACAAGTAATTATTCCAGTTTGTTTATTACTAGTTCACTTAGTCCAAGGGAAGATAAAAAGTAATAAAGAAGACATAAATTACAATTAACAATTAAAAAGACATAACAAAAAGGCTTCAGTTTTCACTGAGCCTTTTGTTTTTATATTATACTTTTAAAATTAAATATTATTGAGTAACCGTAATTGTTTTAGGCGTTGTTGTTACTTTAAAACCATCTTTCGTAACAACATCTACTGTAACCGTATATGTGCCACTTGGTAGATCTTTTTCTGGCGCCCATTGTGTACTAAAAGTATGTTCATTATCGAATGTAGACGAATCTACAAGATTTCCTTTAGCATCTTTAATATTAATCGTCCAGTCTACTCTGCTATAACCATATAGTGAAATTCTCGCAGGCTTAGATGCGCTTACACCAGTAGATGGAGAAATCCCCCAAGTTACCATTGCCATACTTTGTTTATTATAACTTTGGTCTCCCCATGTTGTCCAAGCATTGTTTCCTGCATAATCATTATATCTGATTACCATACCTTTTGGTTCTGTATTAACCGTTAGTTTCGTTACGCCTGGTCTTAGTTCATAAAATGTTCCATTTACATAAACATCAGCATAGTTAAAGTCAGTTGCATTATCAGTCGCATTAAATGTAATATCATATTTACCGTTGTTTGGTGTTACTTTAATATCAGAAATCTTTGGTGCAACTGAATCCACGATCATTGGCATTTTAACTGTTTGTGGTCTAGCGTTTGGATATGCTAATGTTGTTTTAATTACGTAATAATAAGTACCGTCTGGAACAAAATTTCCTGATACGTCCTTCATATCCCATTGGTATAAACTAATCCCATAATCGCCATTAAACATAATGTTTTTATTAAATTTCCAAGGTTCTCCAGTTCCAGTATACTCACTAAAGTTACCTAAATATCTTATTTGTTTACCAGCAGAATCTTCAACAGAGATCTCAGCGCTATCTAAGTTACGTAAAACAGACATTCCACCAATGATTCCCTTATCTATATAATTTGGCGAGAAAGCAATATGGTTTAAATTAAAGCCTACTCCATTGTATCCTAATGGTGCCCCACCAATTGTAGCATCATTCCAAAGTGCTGTATGACCTGCAAATGAATCTTTTTCCCAAGCCGGAGCATCGATGTTACGTAGCTCATCCCATTTTCCATAGAAGCCCATATAAGGCATAGTTAACGGTACAGCTTTATCTTGGTCTTTTGCTACTGGTACAAGACGTACATATCCTTCTACAAAACCATTTTTCTTTAATGAATCTGGTAATGAAATATTAACTGTTAACATTTTTGATTGACCTGGTTTGATTTTCAATGTAGATCCGACTTTATCTGTTACTACATTATCATTTACAGTGATTTTTGCACCCTTAATTTGTTCACTTGATAAAGTTAAATAATCTTTTGGATCTAATTGTCCATCATGATCAAAATCAAATTGCTTTGTTTCTGTCTTATCTTTTAATAAATCCACATATACATTGTATTCAATATCAGCACTATTATTTTTCCCTTTAGGTGCATCAAAAGCATCTACGTTTAATTTAAAGCTTGTATTTTTTCCGATTTCCTTTAATGCTACTGAACCAGCCTGTTCTAAAGGAGCGTTTCGATTTGTTACAACAACTGGTGTATTAATAGCATTTTGAATTTGCATTAAACCAGACCCTTGAATACGTGGTGAATATGGAACTTCACTATTTGTTCTTGGATCCATAATGACTTTAGATGTATTCATTAATGCAACTTTCGCTTTTAAAACAGTATCTTCTGAGTGTTTTAATCCTTTTTCATAAAGTGACTGTAATACTAATGCTGAACCACCTGCAACATGTGGTGTCGCCATTGATGTACCACTCATTACTTGATACTTATTTCCAGGAATAGTTGAATAAATATTTCCACCCGGAGCCGACATTTCTGGTTTAAAGTCTAATGTTGGAGTTGTACCCATTGATGAGAAATAAGACATTGTGTCTTTATCTGGATTATCTACCCAATAATCGCCGATATTTTTCATACTTAAATATTGACCAGTAGGTAATTTACTCATTTTATCTAGTAATGCTTGACCGATTGATTTACTTGTTGAAGCAGTCGGTGTTGCAGAAGGAGTTACTGGTAATGTTACATAATCAGGATCTTTTGAAGGTGGTATCATAATGATAGCCTTTGCTCCTGCAGATTTTGCAGTAAATTGAATACTCGAAACAGTACTATATGAATTTAAAAGTTTAACTACAGCAATATAATTTGATTTTCCTTTAGGATAATCTGTAGCATTTTTCCCTTCATTTACGTATACCAAATCATAGTTTGTATTTGGTAATAGATTATTAGATACATTGAAAGCTTGTCCATATTGAGAATGGTCTTTGAATGGTACTGCTAGGCTTCCATCTGAAATTGCATTCATATGAATTTTAGTATTTTCATAGGAAGCAACTGATATAGCATATGGACTTACACCAGGTGAGCCAACCGTTCCAATATCAGGATTTTCTGCAAAAGGTTTTACTGTTGCAGACGTTAGGTAAGCTTCTGAACTGAATGCTGAATTTCCAGCTGCTACTACAACTAATGTACCTTTTTCAGTCGCATTTCGGATTGCTTTTTGAATCGGATCATAATTTTCGTCTACATAACCTGCATCGCTACCTAAGCTCATGTTAATTACATCTGCGCCCATTGTAACAGCATGCTCGATACCTGCGATAATATCATCCTCATAAGCTCCACCACCATTATCAGAAAATACCTTTTCTGCTAATAGTTGAACTCCAGGTGCAATACCAGCTACTCCGCCAGTTGAATCATTACCATTTGCTCCAATCGTTCCAGATACGTGTGTACCATGCGAACTACCTTTTGGTCCTGGAATAACATTCGTATCGTTATCTGCCCAGTCATATCCAGATGGTACTTTATCTGAATACCATTGTTCGTTTACTTCTGTTGTTGTTGCAAACTGGTCAAATTTATCCTTTGTCCATTTTTCTTTCGCCTTAGCTGTATCTGATAGTGTCAGATCTTTGTGAGTCCAATCAATACCGGAATCGACAACTCCAACTACTAAGCCTTCCCCTTTATAACCATATTGCTCCCATACCTTTTGAGCTTGTACTAATTCTTTACTTGCTGCCATTGTTTCGTGGAATGTTCTAGCAACTTGAACATGCTTAACGCCAGGTATTGATTGGATATCTTTTAAATTTTTGTATTCTGTTTCAATACTAAATCCATTAAAACCTTCAAAGTAACGGTGCTTCACTTTAAAAGCTGCATTTGATTTAGAATTTTTTTCTTTTGAGATTTCATTAATTACATTGTCTTGCTTTTGTTTAAACATTGCTTTCTTGTGCTCAGGTGTCGCTTGATCACTATCAGCTGGCTCATTCACCTCAACGATTAAATGAACTTCCTCATCTGGTTTGAACGTTTTTGTAGCTTCTTGAGTGTTGCCTTCTTTATACATTGAGTTTTCTTGAGATAAATCTAAATTATTCTTAGTAAATGCACCTTGTTCAACCATTCCATCAGTTGAATCAGTTTGAGGTGTAACATTATCATTATCCGCAAAAGCTAATGATGTAAAAAGTAATGATACTAAAGCAGTTGTAGACATAACTTTAAACGCTTTAAATTTTCCGTTTTTCATAACAACACTCCTACAATTTTATTCTGTATTTACTTAAATCCACCATGGATCTATAGAGTAATAGTTAAATATAATGAGAAACTTAAGTTTTCCTATTCACCTGATTTTCGTGGCTGTTAATTAAATACATTTAAATTGTACATCTGTCATATATGAACGTATATTGGGGGAATCTACTTAGTTCTTTTGTAAAATTTTTCATCATATTTATACATAGAAACGTTAGACATATGCAAAATACATGTTATTTTATGGAAAAAAAGATATTTTTTTGTCGGATTTTTTATATTTTGAAAGAGAAAATAAAACTGAAAATTGGGAAAAATAAAACAAAATAAATAATTTTTTAGCTAGAATTCGATAACCTTGACGAAAAAACAGGAGAAATTACCTACTATATTGCAAGAGAAACATCGAAAAATTATGGATTTTATAATAAATATAATTATTAAAGAAAGTTTAATAGTTTAATGTAAAGCTTTTAAATCTTTCCAAAATAAAAAGAGTCATAAATGACCCCTATTACTTAACATGCATACGATTGAATTACAAAGCTACATTTTGCCTAAAGAAAAACCTTCAAATAACTGCCCTCCGTATGGTTGCAAAACTTCATTCACTAATTTGATAACCTGATTCTTTTCGCCTGTCGTATAAAATGAATTAAAAGCTTTTACAAAACAGTTAGCAAATTCTTCGTTATAATTTCTCAATGAACGCACGACCCATTTTGATGAACCAATCCATTTACAATTTGTTCTTAAAACGAATTCGCTTACTAGTTCGGCTAGTGTATTGGCTATAAATATTTCTTCCGCTCTTTTAGAGGAACCCTTAAAATCATTTAGTGCATCTGTAATAAAATATCGCTTTATTTTGATCGTATCTTCTGACCATTTTTCTGGACCTTTTTCTAACAAATCATTTGCTTCTTTTTTAATATCCTCAATTACGCCTTCATCCTTTAAGATCATCCCCTCTGAAACCATCCTTGGAAGTGAAGGTCTAGCTCTCTCATAATCGCTTTTAAAAAATTGTTTATATGATGATAAATTATGTACAAAAACTTCTATGTCCCAACCAAATTCTTTTAATGACTCTCTATATGAAGAGCTAAAGTTTTTATCGAAAATAACAATATCGAGATCAGATGTTTCTGTTGCCTCGCCGCGGACTACGCTGCCTGCTAGTAATGCTCCCTGACACTTTGGAAAGTACTTTTCAATAAAATGTTGTGCTGCTTCAATTGGGTTTAACTTTTTTTTCATGATCGTATCCTCTTTTCCTAAGAAAACCATTTAATTAAAGAATACATAAGATTCCAAGGAGAACATAGTCTTCTATTAAATTTATAAACTTGGATAAGAAATTTTATATTTTTTTGACACCTCGATTAACTTATGAAGTTTTTCAGCTGATGGAGGACCTTCAGGCTTTTTGAATCCTTTATAAAATGGTACAGATAGTTCTTTTACAAATTGATCAAAACCTGATGGATAAGCAGTAACAATAAATTTAGTATCTTCAGAACGCACTTTAAATGTATGGGGAATTCCTCGAGGTGCAAATACATAATCTCCAGCCTTTGCCAAAATTGTATGTTTACCAATAAAAAAAGTAATTTCTCCCTCTAATACATAAAACGTTTCATCTTCTAATTCATGTACATGAAGAGGAGGTCCACCATCTTTTTTACCGTTGCAGTGCAAGACGCAAAATGCTCCGTTTGTATCTTCCCCACTTACTAAGATGGAAGCAAAATCATTTAAAAAGAAGTAAGTATTCTCTTCTGTAATGCCTCGGTGCATAAAGCTTGCTATACTCTTTTTGAAAGTCATTTTTATCCCCCACTTCTAATTTATTGTATTTAGTAAGAGCAACTTTTAACGTACTAATTAATGCTATTCATAGAAAATTAGCTTATTCATTCCAATTACAATCTCCCGTTATAGTAATCTCGGTATTATTTTTACATTTTTAAACAAGTAAAAACAATTCTTGTCTCCGTGCACGAAAAAAAGGCTAGCATCGCTAACCTTTTTACTTTAGTTAATTTATAAAGCTAATTATTTGGATATAGAATCTCATCAATTATTCCATATTCTTTCGCTTCTTCTGCACTCATAAAATAATCACGATCTGTATCCTTTGCCACCTTCTCAACTGACTGTCCTGTTCGGTCGGCAATTATTTGATTAATATGTTCACGTAATTTTAAAATACGGCGTGCTGATATTTCAATTTCTGTTGCCTGGCCTTTTGCCCCACCTAATGGTTGATGAATCATGATTTCGCTGTTTGGAAGTGCAAAACGTTTCCCCTTTGTTCCTGCCAGCAAAAGCATTGCACCAAACGATGCTGCCATTCCCGTACAAATGGTTCTAACATCGGGCTTTATATATTGCATCGTATCATAAATCGCAAATCCTGCTGAAGTTGACCCACCAGGGCTATTTATATAAAGTGAAATTTCTTTATCAGGTGCATCTGCAGCTAAAAATAATAATTGTGCAACTACACTATTTGCTACATGATCATTTATTTCATCACCGATAATAATAATTCGATCTTTTAACAAACGGGAATAAATATCATATGAACGTTCGCCACGATTAGATTGTTCAATTACATAAGGAACTGTCGTCATTTAAAAATCCTCCTTTAAAGCGTTAATTGGCTATGCAGCCATGCAGAGAGTGCTTGAAGGAGTTTGAGTTCGAGCTGATTGGAAATTACCGAATAGCATTTTAGGACTTTCTATAATTCGATCAAAGGAAGGGATCGCTTGAATTAAGACGGTAGGATCTTGGACTTCTAAAGCTGAATGAAAAATTTCTTCAAGCTTCATGCGTTCTTCCTCATTCCAAAAATAGTCAACAGAAAGGGATTGTTCCTCTTTGTTCGTTTTATCTAGACGCTTTTTCGCTCGATGCAGGCTAGATTTTATGGCTATTTCTGTTGTTCCTAAAATGTCTGCTATTTCCTTAGATTTGTATTGAAATGCTTCTTTTAGAAAAAAGATAACCGCTTGTTTTGGAGTAAAATGTTTAAGTAAGAGATCCACACTATTCATTTTATGATCAATCAGATGACTAGCTGCATATTTAGAAAGTTCAAAATCAGGAGTTATCGTTTCTTCTTTTCTTTTTCGTAAAGTATCAATCCAATGATTATAAGCTATTTTATTTAATAAAGCTGAATTCATTTTTTCCTTACTATAATATTTTATTGCTTTAAAATAAGCTTCCTGCGCAATATCGTCACCATCCCATTCATTTTGGGCTAGAAATCGACAATAGCGTTGCAATTTAGGATAGTAATTCTTCCAATAGAATTCAACTGTTGCTTCATCCTGTTTTTCCTTTTCTATGCTGTGAAGACTAAACTTACTAGACATTTATGTTCACTCCTTTATTAACACTCTCTAACCTATAAACGGAATAGAAGTATAAAAAGATACGGGGATAAAAAGTTTTTTTATTTAATTTATGTAACTTAACTAAAAACTCTTCTATAATTATCGTTTGTTTTCTACTTTTAATGCATTTTATCATAGTTGAGCTAAAAACCGATCAATACAAATAAAGCGTGAACAATTGATCCCCGCTTCTGTCTATATTTTATACTAATGTACGTATAACTTATTAAACTCAAATTCCTCAAAGTTTCGTAGCATTCGTAAATTACCTTTTTTCGATTAATTTGCGCCACTTACTTCTTTCACTACCCCAATTACTGAAATAACAGTACCAATTGCTTGAATCCAACTTCCTATTGCAACCAATGTTTCGGATTCGGTAGCCGTTACTTTTTTTAGATATTCCTCATAATAATTAAGCTTCGTTTCATCCTCTTTAAGATCATATAATGCTTCTGACCATCCAATTGCCTGTAAAGAGTTTCCAACAAATGATGTTAGGCTCCCTACAATGTTTTCGGCCTGACCTGGGAAAGGAGTAAGGTCAACTACATCTCCAATATTAACGCCTTGCCCTAAAGCTTGTAACAAGTTTCCTGCAATGAATAATTTATAGGATGCTTCTTTTCGAATGTCGAAAACCAGTCCTGAAAGAACAGTAATATTTCCGCTTGCTCCTATTAATTTTCCAGGTGCTCTGAGTACAGTACCCTCAACATCAGCATCAATTCCATTTCCTGTAGCCTGCAAAACATTTCCGATTATAGATAAGTCATCACGAACACTACTTTTTATATAGTTAGATGGCGTGGAGCCAATTGCAGCTGTAATTGTTCCAATCGATACAATCACAGATCCCACTAATGCTTTAGACTCGTCTCCCATTTCAACCACCATCCTGCTAAAAGTAACCTTTATCGTAGTATTATGAATGAGGGTCCGATTATGTGCCTATTTTAATGTAACAGTTTCTTCTAATAACCTCCCTTTAAAAATGTAATTTAAAAATAATCGTGCGATTTCCCAAACCTAAGCCTACACTTATTAAAAAACTTTAACTTTTTTTAATCGAATCATTAAAAAATAATTGATTTTGACAAAATTTCCCCAAATCAATAGTCCAGCAAATAATGTTTTTTCACCAAATTCTAACAGATTCCCTAAAAATAATTGTCTTGGAATAATTAACCAAGTTCGGAAATTGTCTATTTCTGTATATATAGTCAGAAGATTCACATATTAAAAGTGTGGAATTTCCCCAATTTACTTAAAATTTAGTGGGATATATATTAATAATTGTATTTAATTAGTCACCCAAAATAAGAGTTGGTTTAACATTTCCAAACATTTATCTTTAAAAACCTACTATTCTCTTAAAAGCGTGTTTAAGAAATACGATTATTGACAAATTTTCATATTGAAAAGGAGAGTTTTAATGAAAATCAGTAAAATGAATGCATTTAAAGTAATGACTACCGCAGCTTTATCATCTTTAATTTTTTCATCTTATACTGCACTCGCATCTGCAAAACAATCAACACCACTTTCTAAACCACTTAACTTTCAAGAACCGCATAAACTAGATCAAAAAGGGAAAGAAAACCTATATAAAGATGGTCAAAAAGCAGAAAAGAATTATAAACCAACTGATAAAGTTCGTTTTATCGTTGAAGTTGCACAGCCTTCAACTACTAATCTTACATCTGCTAACAAAAGATCATTATTCAAAGAAAAGCAAGACAAAGTAATGGACGGAATCAAAAAGAATAATAGGGCTAAATCGCATTCTCCAAAGCTAAAACAACGCTTTTATGAAGGATTTAATGGATTTAGTGTTGAGACAGAGTATCAAAACTTGAACGAGATTAAGAAAACTCCTGGTGTAACTAGCGTACATATTGCAAGAACATTCCACGAAACGATGGCAGCAAGCAAAGAATTAGTACAAGCTCAAAAGGTTTGGAGTCAATATGGTTACCAAGGTGAGGGATTACTTGTAGCTATTATTGATTCGGGTATTGATTACACACATAAGGATATGACGATTACGGAAAAGGGTAAACAAAAGGAAAAATTAACTAAAAGTGGAATTCAAAGTAAATTGGATGCTACAGCTGTAGGTGATATTTGGTATACAGATAAAGTTCCTACTGGTTATGACTGGGCTGATCACGATACTGATGTAATCCCTAGAGGTGATGGTAGTCCACATGGTACACATGTTTCAGGAATCGTCGGTGCAAATGGTGATGACTCAACTGGTGGCGTTCAAGGTATAGCTCCAGGTACACAATTATTGGCTGAGAAAGTATTCTCGGATAATGATGCAGCTGCTTACGAGGACGATATTATTGCTGGTATTGAACATGCTGTAACAATGGGCGCAGATGTAATCAATATGAGTTTAGGTGTAGATGCAGGATATGTTAGTGAAGATGACGACCCTATTCAAAAAGCAATTCGAGTTGCAACAGAACATGGTAGCCTCGTAGTAGTAGCGGCGGGTAATTCGGCATACAGTACTGATTATCCATTACCTTTTCCTTCTGCCCAACAACCTTATGCAGAAGATCCTGATATTGGGACAGTCGGTGCACCAGGAGTCAGCCCATATGCTTTATCGGTTGCATCCTATGAAAATACTAAAATGCATTTAAACACGTTAGGTGATGCAAGTGGTTTTAAACTTCCTTTCCAAGATCAAACAATGTTTGCCCCAAGTGTTAATTTTAAGCTTTCTAAAAACTTGACACTTGGTCAGGAATATGAACTAGTATATGTCGGCGAAGGAGCATCTAATGCTGATTTTACTAATAAAAATGTAGAAGGAAAAATTGTAGTAGCAAAATTCAAAAATCAATATACTTACTACTCCTTCTTACAATTTAATGCTGCACGAGCTAAAGCTAAAGCAGTAATTGCAATTCCACCTGATGATTTACCTGATTATCCTTACTTGGGTTGGAGCGAGTACTCCATCCCGGCTGCTACAACTGGTAAAGCAGTAGGGCAAGAGTTAATAAATAAACTAACAAGTGGACAAATTGTAAAAATGAAATTAGCGGGCGATACTTGGGTCGATAATGTTAACAAAAACAAAATGTCTAGTTTTTCATCGTATGGTACGCCATCAACATTAGATTTTAAACCTGAAATTTCTGCTCCTGGTGGAAATATTTATTCAACTGTACCTGGAAATGATTATGAAGTGATGAGTGGAACATCTATGGCAACCCCTCATGTTGCGGGTGGTTCAGCTTTAGTGTTACAGTCACTTTATGAAAAAGGGCTACAACATTCTGAAGATACCGCTTTAAAAGCAAAAATTGCATTAATGAACACATCAAGTATTGTAATGGATCCAAAAACTAATGGAGAGGTTCCTTATTCTCCTCGCTTACAAGGCGCTGGTTTAATGCAAATTCAAAATGCAATCAACACTCCGATTATTGTTACAAGTAGAAACACACCTTTAGAACAAGCTGGCGCTGTAGCATTAAAAGAAATCGGCAAAAATACAAGTTTTAAATTAAACGTAGATGCTTTTGATGCACCTAAAGGTAAAAATAATAGTGCTGATATTGAATACAATGTTTATGTTGACTTGCTTAAGGATAAAACTGAAACGAAGCAATTTGACTTAGATAACGATGGAACGATGGATTCAAAAGATTATCTAACTTTAACTAGTGAACGAATTCAAGGTGCATCGATCACAGTAAATGATAATAAAGTAACAGATAAAACTGGAGCATTACTAAAAATTAAACCTGGCCAATCAAAAATGTTAACTGTGAATGTTTCTTTACCTGATTCAATAAAGAATAATAGTTTCGTAGAAGGATTTGTACGTCTAGTTCCTGTTGACAAGAGTAAAGCAGTTACTATATCAGTTCCATATATGGGCTTTTACGGAAAATGGGATGAACCACGTAATATAGATGCTCCAGCATGGGATAAAGATGCATTTTTAGGCTATACGGCACTATGGGATGAATATTCTGGAAGTGCACCAAAGGGGTATGATGGTAAAACTGGAACTTTCAATTTAAATAAAATTGCCATCTCTCCGAACTATCATTTACAAGGTATATATGCTGGATTTACAGCATTACGAAATTTACAAAAAACTGAAATGTATATTAAAGACCAATCAGGAAAAATCGTTAATTATTTAGGAGACTTTAGTGAATTTACAGGAACACCTTGGAAATTTAGAAAAAATATTATGTCATACGGTGATTATTCTTATGCTGACAGTTACTATTGGAATATGACTGATCAGTTAGGCAATCTTGTACCTGATGGAACTTATCAATATGTAATCAGAACAACTCTAGACTATCCAGGTGCTAGACCACAAGAAGTAAAAATGCCAGTAAAAGTAGATTCTACTCTACCAAAGGTTACAGATATAAAAGTAACACCAACTAATGGTAAATATGAAATTTCATGGAAAGGTACAGATAACGAAAACGGAAGTGGTTATGTTGCTTCATCTGTTTGGGTTGACGGTAATAACTATATGCCAGGCTCAGCACAAACATTAGTAGTAAATACAGAACCGAAAAGTATTGTCGTTATTGGAGCTGACAATGCATTTAATCACTCATACACAGTCTGGGGAGATCAGAGTCGAAAATATATGAGTGATTGGATGGTTCTTTCAAATGCTAGTGTATATCCTACAACTAAAATAAATAAAGATAGACAAGCAGATATCGACTATTTTGCTCAAAATAGAAGTGATTGGACATTCAATGTAAAAGATGCAAATGGTAATGTCGTCGATACGATTGCATTTAAAAATGAAAAAGAAATCCATACAACATGGGTACCAAAGCCTGACCTTCCGAATGGCACGTACTATATCTCTGCTGATGTAGTTACGAAGGATGGATTTAAAATTACTTCTACACCTAAAAAAATAACAGTAGTACAATAATTAAAAAAGCTATCATTCCTGATTTAAGGAATTGATAGCTTTTTTGATTAATATAAACCCACTCGTACTATAGGCTTAACCCTATTTCCGAAAATAAAAACCTCAATCAAACTAAGACTCATATCGGATTGAGGTTTTTTTAGTTTAATATACTACGGTTTTACCACAGTCATATATCATACTTTTGCAGTAATTTTTAGACCCGTTTCATCTTCCATCTCACATGTCACTTTGTATTTTCCAGCAGGCATGTCAGCTGTTGGAGCCCATACTTTATAAGCATTCTCATTATTTTTTTCTGTCCAAGTGTCAACCACATTTCCATTAGGATCTTCAATCGTAAATTTCAGTTTAATTTTTTCACACCGACTCCTAAAATATGACCCGGCTCCTCTTGCTCTTTTTACTTTATTATCTAATTGTTTCTTGGAAAGTTCGCTGAGCTAACAGTCGGTAAAGAATCTGCAAGCTTTATCATATCTTTAAATGCTAAATTACCTGATATAACTACGATATATTCAGAATCGTGGTAGAATATAAATTCTTTTTTGTTTTTCTTGTAAGAATAATATTTTCTCTTACCACTATCACTTGTTAAGGTATTTATACCAGATGATTCGAAAGGAAACTCTTTATATTTAGCAACTGCTACGATATTTTTATGATCTGCAAATGACCAAATCTCTGGATTAGAATCAGTAGATGTGGCAACTACAAATTTTTCAAAAGGTAATTTTAAACCACCTTTATCTTTAAAATACTGTCCATTCTTCACATCTAAAGTAATCAAACTTCGGATTCTCCATAAATTCTTTTCATTTTCATAATCAAATACAGCAAAGTTACAATCCAGTTCTTGAGTATTCAATATGACTATACTTCTATTTCCTAATGTGGCTTCATTTACGATTGAATCCTTTGAAGGACTCGATTTTGAGTTATCTTTAAAATGAAACTCATACTGGTGGATAGCTGCTTTAGAAGGTGAAGAATCTTTCTCAGTAGCTTCTTTTACAGCAACTAATTCTAATTCACGATTCTGTTTAATTTTGCTAACTTCTTGTGAATTGCTTGTTTTTTGTAGATTATTATCTTTTGAATTAAATGGTGTACAGCCTGCTAGGGTAATAAGTAGAATAATAGCTTGAGATAAACAAATCGCTCTTTTCATTTTACTTTGATACGCTTGCGCTTGTTACACCCGGCGGAATAGCTGATTCCCTAGCTACTGCCAGTTTATATTTAGGACCATAAGGTGAAACTGTTACTTTTGATGTTTGACCACAAGAGTTTGTTAAGTAATAATATGTACCTGTCCATGATTCTTTATATGAACCGTAGTCATTCCATCCCATTTTGCCTGGTTTAATTGTAACTTCAGATGATTCAGTTGTTGACCATTTTTGTCCAGCACTTATATCAAAACCGACAGTAGTTTTTACTGGACCCCACTTAAATTCTCCAGAAGCACTGAATCCTGCATTGATGGTTTGTTCTGAACCAATTTGAGAAACTTTTTTCATATTAGAGCTTGTTGTATTTGCATATCTAGTTCCTGATTTTTTATTTTCAAAATTACCAGATATTAATCTTCCATCATACTCATATCCAGCTATACATTGCACTCCATTGGTAGTAATTGTTTTCGTTTTAGGTTTAAGCGGATCATTCGGTAATTTGTAAGTACTTCCCGCAGTTGTTAATTTTACAAGATCCTCTTTAGGGATTTCAATTTTCTTTCCATTAACATAATAATATGCAGCTATTGCAGTACCTTGCTTGGTTGTATCTACAACTGTTTTTTTTGTTGCGGCTGAAGCATTCGAAGTAAACGGAACTGCTAACAGTGAAGCGCATAGTGCAATAGAACCGATTTTTAAGCTTGTCTTCTTAAAATTCATTTTCTCATCTCCTATACTTTTATTTTGTTCTCGATTGAGAACAAACGTTATTCCCAGTCAGAACATTTTCTATTATATTTTTAATTATACATCATATTAACCAAAATTTACCCATACAAGGTTTATCTTTCCACCAATTTTCTTCACACCGTATAAAGTAATATTTAATTTTTTCTTACTATTCTTCTAATTTAAACAAAAAAAAGAGTCGTTATGACTCTTTTCCCTCTACCAGTATATTTTTTCGTTCCAACGCATCCGTTTACACCATTGCCTTGTTTCATTTGACATAAATTCTATATTCGACTGAAACTTACCACTGCCGTTCCATTCAGTAATCCATTCTTAGAACCATTTTTACCAGTGATTTCTGGGTAATTATACCTCTATTTATATAAACTTTTATCTTTCTTTCCGATCACTGATTTATAATCCTAGATCAGTTAAAACACCATCTAAATCTTTTCCTTTATATTTCTTAACTGGTTTACCTGCATTGTCGTTCCATGGATTTTGCATTAAATAGTTATTAATTACGTACTGCATATCTTTCTCATCAACTACGCCATCATAGTTGATATCTGCATCACGTTTATTTGTTCCCCAATACGTTTGAATGTATAGAGCATCTTTCACGTCAATTACATTATCTTTATTAACATCTCCACCAGGGATATAGCTATAATCAACTGGTTTAGATCCAGCTGTAACCTTACCGTCTTCTTTCAAACCAACTGTAAAATCTTTTTTGAATGTGAAATGTCCTGGTACGTCAATTGATAATGTAAACGGTTTATCTGTGATTGGTAATCTAGTTGTAAATCCATTTGGTGCGGTTACACTATTTCCTAAAGGATCAGATACTCCGTATTCTTTTCCATCGGAATCCTTCACACTAATTTTTGTTCCAGCTTTGTTAAAGTCAATCTTTTTCGCAACAACTACTCCTGCAGTGCCAATCCCTGTAACTAATCCTTCCGGCTGAACTGATCCCCTCATTAGTGAATAAGTAGGAGTAACATAGAAATAAGGTTGGATACCTTGAGTAGTTACTGTACTATTATCTACATTTGTATAAACTGCTTTAAAGAATAAACTTGCACCCGTTGGATCGTAGAAATTCATTGGACCTTTATAGTATTTATCTTTTGCCTTAAATGTCACATCTACTAATGATGCATCTCCAGCTATTCCAGTATTCACTAGGTCTCCAGTCGCCGTTGCAGTAATCGTCATTTTAGTCAGCGAGCCATTAAAAGGTTCTGTAGTATATTGAACATTAAGTTTATCTTTGAATCCAGCGTTCGGTTGTACTTTCGTCACATCAAGGAATTGACTTGGATATAGGAAAGAATATACCGCTTGCTTTACATTTGTAGTTACATTTTTTGAAGAGAATTTAACCGTCGTTGAATCGCCCATGTTGATTCTTTGTTTATCAGAAATTGCCGTAGTATAAGCAGTTCCTTTTTTCACGAAATAGACATCTTTTACACTTCCATAATTTTCAACAGTTGATTTATTTCTGTCATAAAAATCATAATGTGTAATTGGCAATGATACTGGTCCAGCTGTAGCCAATGGAATTGAGCTATTAAAGTTACCATTTTGGTCTACTGGGATGTTAATTTCAGCAGAATTATTCGGATTATAATAATACATTTTATTCTCGCCTTGTGAAGCAGTAATACCTGCTGCTTGCATTTCAGCTATGTCTTTATCAAATGCAGTACCTGATACTGAAACAGTTTTATCAGTTGCATTAGCTGTTTCAACGATTTGTCCAGCTTCATAGTTCATCGTAACCTTTGGCTCTTTCTCACCATAATAAACTGGTGCATCACTAGAGAAGGTTTCTCCATTATCATTTGTACCTACTAATCTAATTTTCCATAATCCTGGGTCAACTTCCTTATAATCGAATGCAATTGGGTTTTCTGCATTTCCAGTTAATGGATAATATTGACCATTATTCAAAACACCTTGGAAATAATATTCAATATTTTCATCTGCACCCATTCCATCTGCAGAACCAAGGTAACCAATCTCTTCGTTTGTTTTTGGATCTACTAGGAAGAAATCAAAATTACGCATATGAGAGTTTAGCTTAAAGTTTACTCCAATCGACCATCTTGTTGCATTACTTCCCGCTTCATATGGTAATGTAAATGCTGATGGATTACCAGTTACATATGCAATACCTTCTTTTACTGTATGAATAGCAAATGGAATTTTATATGTTTCATCAGGATTCTTTTGATTTGTATATACTACATAGCCTTCATATGTTCCAAGTTTAGCAGTTTTAGGAACGTTAATTGTAGCATCCATATTTGCACTGCTGTATCGTTTCACTTTAACAGATGATTTCACATCTAATGTAACGCCGTTAGCAGCAGCATCTTGGTCTGCTCTAGAGTCATTTGTAAATCGACCATCCAATGTCTGGAATTGAACTTTTACATCAAAAGTTTTATCTTCAGAGCTTTTATTAAATAAAGTCATTGAACGTGAATCTGTCAGATTTTTGCCATCAATAGATTGTTCACCAAAGCTTAATGCTCCAGTAATATTTTTAATTGTTTTAATACCTTTACTTGCAAGCGTAATTGTACTATCAGAATTATTAGCGTCACCACTAAATGTTTTAGTTTTGTCTTTTACTTGAATTTCCATTTGTGAATGAACAGCTTTGTACGGATTAACAAGTCCAGCACCTACTTCATACACACTATATTTATCATTTAGTGGATCTGCTGTATTCATAAGTGATGCTTTAATATCTGCTGGTGTCATGTCTGGATGAGCTTGTTTTAATAATGCTGCAACTCCAGAAACGTTTGGTGTAGCCATTGATGTACCAGATAAGCGCTCATAAGCATTTTGATAATCCGTTAATGCATTCCCATTATCGTCCTTATGCATATAGGCAGGAACAGTTGAGAATACAGAAACCCCTGGTGCTGTTACTTCTGGTTTAATATCATATAATACGCGAGATGGGCCTCTAGAGCTAAAATCTGCTAATTTATTACCCATCGTGACAGTTTGGCTCATATTACCAAATGTAAAGTCAATAGATTTCCCTTGATTTACTCCAGCTAGAGGTAATTGAGTGTAAATAGCATTACCTTGTTTGTTGCTTAATAAGAATGTTGGAATATAACCATATGTGTTTCCTAAAAATACATCTTGTAACGTATCTCCAGGTGTATTCAGTAAAACGACAGCTTTTGCTCCGTGAGATTTAGCTGTACGGACGATATCTGCGATTGCAAGGTTACCACGTTGTGCAAGTACGATTTTTCCTTTTACATCTATCGGTTCATATACATCGTTTGAAATTCGTTTTGAATAAGCAGTTTCTGCACCAGATCCTACATTCACCATTGGTAATGTTTGTCCTTGGAAATCAGCTATATTATCAGCATTACCTTGTGCGGCTAACTTCAGATCAGCTGGTGAATCTCCTGTTGATAAATGTGCTGTTGCTGTATATTGTGGTATCGTAACAGATGTATCACTTGCTCCAACTGTAATTGCTAAAGGTGCATTTCCTGGAGAACCTAAAGTATACATTTTATTTCCAGAGTTACCTGCTGCTACTACTGCTGTTACACCTGTTAGCACGGCATTATTTACTGCAATTGCCGTAGGGAATAATGGGTCATTGTAGTTTGCTCCAAGTGACATACTAATGATATCCATTCCGTCTGAAACTGCTTTGTCAATTCCGGCTAAAATTGCTGAAGTTTGACCAGATCCATATGCGCCTAGAACACGATAAGAGTATATATCAGCATCAGGTGCTACACCTGTTACCGCATAGTCTGCGTTGTTTTTACCTTGTCCAGCAATAATTCCAGCTACATGCGTTCCATGCTCAGTATAGTAGGCTTCACCAGCATTTGTTTCAGGTTGTCCCGATTTCTTCCAATCCGCATATGTTGTCTCCATCGGATCATTGTCATTATCAACGAAATCGTAACCACCTTTATAAGCATCTTTTAAATCCGGGTGATTGTAATCAATTCCAGTATCAATAATACCAATTTTTACACCTTTTCCTGTATAACCTTCTTCATGAAGTTTTTCAACACCAGGAAACGTTACCATATTATGCGTTGGACCTTGTTGCCCAGTGGCTTGTTCTTTAACAGTTGGATCATCTAATTGAACTTGTAAATCACTCCATACTGCTTGAACAGCATCCGATTTAAGTAAAGATTTTACCTTATTAGCAGGGAGTGTCATTGAAACCCCATTAAATGCTTTTTTGTATGAACGTTTAATTTTGTATGGATTTTTCTTCTCTTTTAGCTCTTTACTAAAAATCGTTTTTAAATCGTTATCAAACGTTTCGTGTGAAGCATCTACTTTTGCTTGTGCATCTGATTCAGAAAGAGTTGTGCCTTCCGTCTCAGCCACCATTACCGCTGTTTGTGCAGGCTTGTCCTTAAATTCAACAATAATTGAAGTTGGTGCATCACTTGTTAAATCTAAATCAGGTGATACTTGAAGACCTTCTTTGTCACTAACTTTTAATTGTTTAATCGCCTCACGTTGAGCTGGTGTAAGTGCCGATAAAACTTGTTCAACTTTTGACGTTGATTGTGCATGAACATTGTGTTGAATAGAAATTGGATTAAATACGCTAGTTACAAGACCCGTTGTTACTGCTAGGGTCGTAACATTTTTTTTGATTCTCTTTTTCATTTTCCCCCATCTTCCTCTCTCTCTTTTGATAGTTTTATTATATTGAGATTTGACAGAATTTTAGATTTCATAAATTTCATCAAATGCAAATTTTTTTATAATTCGAATATTTTCATCAAAAAAAGATAGAAAAACAAAAATAAAATCAGTAATCCTGTCGATTTTTATAGCGAATGAATTTTTGTCCTATTACAACATCCTAATAATCTAGTAAATAAAAACAGATCAGCCTTAAACTGATCCGTTTGCTTTTCCTATTTTATCTTTACGCTTAAAAATAGTTTTTAGAGGATTGGTCTTACAGATCCCCTAACAATTTTTTAAGCTCGTCGCCCATTCTCACCCAACCAAATTTCGCACCATTGAACGGTTGAACTTCTTTTTCAAATCCTGTTTGTTCAAGATGTAAATAGGTTGTACAATCTTCATGCTTCAATGTCCATGTAACTTTAGTGTTTATTCCAACCCCCGACCCATGTGTAAGAAAGCTTATTTGGTTCGTCTACTTCAAGTACTTCACAATCAAGAATTAAATTGTACTGCTCCAATCGAAAGTTAAATTTATGTCCAACGACAGGTTTGATATCATTAGGCATTACCCATTTCGAAAGAGTTTTGCGCATCCGCAAGTGTATGCCATACTTTTAGTCCTCCTATAATACTTTGTTTAAAAGTAATATTCTTTCAATCCAGAACTTTTATCAACAAAATACACATTTTGTTCGGTTCAAATTCATTATCCTTAACTAATTTTTTTAATGACCTTTTCGATTCGTTTTCTTTTTGTTTCTTTTTCAATTTCATCCAACCTAGAAGTTAATGTTTCAATAAATAAACTTTTATTTTCTTCATTAATAATAGACATCGATCTTTCTGCATACATCGGGAGTTGGTTTGTTGGACTTTTAACTAATTGATTAATAAGAAAATTAAATGACTCTTTGGCATATGTCTTAATGGAACATAATTTTAAAAGGATATTTACAACTTGATCTTTTGTAATAACTGAACCATTGTCACCTGCAACAATGATTTTTTGGATATTTGAAAATATCCTTTCAGGAACGTCACTTGTAATACTGTTTAAAGCAGTCATAGCTCCCCATTGAAGTCTATTATTTTTACTTTCTAAAAGCGAAAAAAATTCATTAGTATAATCGGATATTAAAGATGGTCTGCGTTCACCAATTTCATATAAAACTTTTATGCAATCATTCTGGATGTTTTTATTTTTGTTGGTAAGATTTTCGATCAGTTCTTTTACGGCGCTTTCATCATTTTGATCCGCAACTTGAATCGCTAATTCGATGTTGGCCTCTTCATCTCTACGGTTTAAAGAACTTGCTAATTTCTCTATTACTGACATTCATAATTCCACCTTTTTAGTTGAAATATCACTTTGATTATTATGCTTTCACAGTATGTACATTAGCAAAAGCAAGTACACTCCACTTTTTGTTCTAATTAAGACTTATTCGAACCTAAATACATAATTTTTCTTGAAGAAACCATCCTATTGTCAGGAGGTGTTTATATGTCAGAGCCATTACAACCAGGGAATAAAAAACTACCTGATTTTAATGAATTAAATGATCGGATTATTGCAGAGCATGGGACAACAGGACCTACATTAGTAATTAAAACAAACTTGGATCCTAAAGATTCTACTGAAGATAATCCTTATTATCGTAACGAAACACATACACCTAAAAAACCATTTAAAAATTATTTCGAAGAGTAATTCAAAATGAGCCCGGCCCGGCCGGCTCATTTTTTTTATAAAAACCGTTGATTGAATGATTTTAACGCTTAAGTACATACTAAGAAAAATATGGAAATTTCTAAAGGGAAAATGTTTATACTTTTCAATGTACTAGGAGGTATAGGTTTTTGAGTCCAACAAAAAGTATGCTATCAGTCTTTGCCTTGGGTGGAATTAATGAAATTGGAAAAAATATGTATGCCATTCAATTTTTAAAAGAAATTATTCTAATAGACTGTGGTTCTAAGTTTCCAGATGAAAGTTTATTAGGAGTTGATTTAATCATTCCAGATATTACTTATCTAAAGGAAAATCAAGAAAAGATTAAAGGCTTATTTGTTACGCACGGTCATGAAGACCATATTGGTGGAATCCCATATCTTTTGAAGCAATTGAACATTCCAGTCTATGCATCGAGATTAACGCTTGGATTAATAGAGCTTAAATTAAAAGAGCATGGTCTATTAGGAGAAACTGAACTAATTTTAATCGATTCTGATTCAGTTATTAAATTTGAACATTTTTCGATTTCATTTTTTAAAACAAATCATAGTATTCCTGATTGCTTAGGCATTGTATTTGAAACGCCGGAAGGCACTGTTGTGCATACTGGAGATTTTAAATTTGATTTAACTCCTGTTAACAATCAATACCCAGATATTCATAAAATGGCCGAAATAGGTAGTAAAGGGGTTTTATTACTTCTATCTGAGAGTACAAATGCTGAACGGCCAGGTTCAACACCATCGGAACGGATTGTTGGAGAGCATATAGTAGATGCTTTTATGAAAGCAAAACAGAGAGTCATTATTTCAACATTTGCTTCTAATGTACATCGCGTGCAACAAATAGTTGATGCATCTATTATTACAAATCGGAAGATCGCTCTACTAGGTAGAAGCATGGTGAATGTTGTTCAAGTTGCGATGGAGCAAGGATATTTATCAATCCCTGAAGGTATGTTAATTGATAAAGATGAAATTAATAGTTTCGCACCAGAAGCTATTACAATTTTATGCACAGGTAGTCAAGGTGAACCGCTTGCAGCACTTGCCCGTCTAGCTAGTTCTAGCTTTAGAGGCGTTGACATTTATCCTGGTGATACTGTGATTTTAGCTGCTTCACCAATTCCTGGTAATGAGCGTGACGTTTCTAAAATTATCGATAATTTTTACAATCTCGGAGCAAATGTTATATATGGTTCAGGAAGTTCGACCGGAATGCATGTTTCTGGTCATGCTTATCAAGAGGAACTTAAGCTCATGCTTACATTAATGAAGCCAAAATATTTTATTCCGATTCATGGTGAGTACAGAATGCTTCACCATCATCGTTCTCTTGCTGAATCTGTTGGTGTCAAACGAAATAATATTTTTATTATTAAAAATGGTGATGTTGTCGATATTCTACAATCAGAAGCAATTCAAAGCCGAAGAATTCCAGCAGGAAATATTTATGTTGATGGAATGGGCATAGGAGATGTCGGTAACATTGTCCTTAGAGACCGAAAACAGCTTGCTGAAGATGGAATGCTTGTAATCGTCATCACCATTAATAAAATGGAAAGAAAGATTATCTCAGGTCCTGATACCATTTCAAGAGGATTTGTCTATGCACGTGACTCTGAAAGTTTATTGAAGGAAGTAAATCAAATCGTCACATCATCCATAAACGAATTACTTGATGAAAACAAGCTCCAATGGGGAGTTATGAAGCAAAATATTAAAAAATCTCTTGGACAATTTTTATTTACGAAAACGAAGAGAAAACCGATGATTTTACCAATAATCATTGAGATATAAAACTTAAAAAACTCCCTTTTAATTATAATTAGGGAGTTTTTACTTTGATTCATTTTCTATAATTTTAGAAATTAAATCGACCAAAGAACCGTTTTCTTGATCAAAATAGTCGTTCATCGGACAAGAACTATTTTCTAACCGATTTAGAACAAACGGGATTGTAAAAGTTTCGATTTTTAATTCATGATTTACCTCATCCCAAAATAGTGGCGTAGCAACAGTTGGTTTTTCCTTTCCCCTTGTAGAGTAAGGACTAATAATGGTTTTTCCTTTTGCATGCTGTATATAATCAATATAAAGACGATTCCCGCGATTTTTTTTAAATCTTTCAATCGTAAAATCATCTGGATATTTTTCAATTAAATAATGTGCAATAAAAGATGTAAATACTCTTGTTTCATCATAGGTAAGCGAATTTTCTTTAATCGGGATATGAATTTGAATTCCTTTACTACCAGACACCTTTGGATAACTTTTTATTTGAAAAGAATCAAAAATTAATTTCATTTCCAATGCAGCTTTTATTGCTAAAGAAAACGCCTCTGAATTAGGTGGATCCAAATCGAATACAATTTCAATCGGGTTTTCAGCCTCGTATGTTTGAAAAGGGATATGGTATTCAATAGCTAATTGATTTCCTAACCATAGTAATGTTGATACATCATTACAAATAATAAAATTATTTCCCTCATGTTCTTTGGTTTTAATAAAACTCGGAGCATAATCTGGTCGGTTCTTTTGAAAAAAAGATTCACCGTCTATTCCATTCGGAAAACGAATCGTTGTTAATAAACGATTTTTTAGAAATGGAAGCATATAAGTGGATATTTGAGCTAAATACGAAACAAAACTCTCTTTATTTATATAGGGATCTTTCCAAATTACTTTTTCTGGACTAGTAAGTGTTAATTCTTCCTCTAAATTAAGATTCCCCAATAGTAAACCATCCCAAGTACATTCATTCCACGCATGCTGTAATTGAAAAGATATAAATTTTGCATTTGTTAATTGGTTATTTTCTATACTTTGAAACTCAAGTTCAATACAGATCCCAGGCTCAACAAATTTTATATTACCTTTTTTGCTTTTTTTATTTGCTCCGATCGCTTTAATCAAAATAACCTTCTCTTCCTCGCTAAGTCCATTGGAGAATGACCCCATTTGCAAAATATCATTTTCTTTTTTTAGACCCACTAAAAAGGTTTCGTCTTTTAAATTGAAACCTAAAATAAAGAAAAAACCTGTATAAATTTTATTACGTTTTTGAAAAAAGTAATTGTTCATATGTTACTTCCCCTAATCAGTAAGAGTACATTCTTTAGGATCTTTTTCGATAAAAGCTTGGATACTTGGTTGTCTTAATGAATGACCTTCAGTCCATTCGATGAATTGAACTTTCACAGTTAACAATGGTTGAATCCATTGAATTTCTTTTATTCTTTTCGGTTGGCTACTAAATGGATTTTTTTCTATTTTAATCGTATTAATGACTGTAGTAAGGTCTTTCCATTCTGATTTCGTTAATTTCCCTGTTCCAACATGCCCTATAAACACGAGTTGATTCTCTTCGTCATAAAGTCCTACTAAAATAGAATTAACAATTCCAGAGCGATACGTTACCCCACCGATTACAGCAATAATGTCTTTATAATTTTTTACTTTTTGCCACGCATTGTGCTTTCCATTGATCGAGTATTTACTATTTAAATTTTTACATACAATCCCTTCTAAATTATGTTGTTTCGCAACCTCAAATAATCCAACCCCGTCCGTATTATTTGGAACTAATTGTATATGATTGCTAGGTTGAACCGCTTCTAATAATAAATTTTGTCTCTCTTGTAGAGGTAATTGAGTAACCCATTCTCCATTGTAAAAGAGAATATCGAAAATCATATAGAAAATAGGTACAGCTTCTGTAGCTGAATCAACCCGATCCATGCGCCTAATTCCATCCCTTCGCATTACCTCATGAAACGATGGATTACCATTTTGATCGAGAGCAATGACCTCCCCGTCTAAAATGATTGATTGGGCATTCGTATAGGATTTTATATTTGTTAGCTCTGGAAAAATAGTTGTACGATCATTTAATTTGCGGTTAAATAATTTAACTTCTTTTCCATCAAAATAGGTAAGGATTCTAACACCATCCCATTTAATTTGCGAAATCCACTCGGAACCAATTGGTACAGTATCTGAAGAAATAGGCTCAAAAGGAAAAATTGGATCTAGCTCCATTACTACCTCCTATTTAACTCGTTGCTTTTTTAGGTGCTTTAGTTTTAGGCTTTTTCGGAGGGGTTGCTTGTCCTTTTGTTCGATCGATACTCGCTTGTAATGCAGACATTAAATCAACAACATTTTTTTGTTCTGCCGGTTTCTCCTGTCCTGTAGCTATATAATCATTTTTATTAACTTTTTCCGAAATTAATTGTTCTAAAGCTGTACGATATGTATCAGTATAGTTTTCTGGATTAAACGTTGTCGTTAATTGTTCAACTAGCATCATACCAGCCTGTAATTCCCGCTCCGCCAATCCAGGCACACCACCAGGAAGATTTTCAATTGCTCTAATCTCATCTGGAAAATGTAATGTTTCAAGAATAATCGCGTTTTTATATGGCCGAATAGCAGCTAAATGCTGTTTGCTACGAATCGTAATTTTTGCAAGACCGATTTTCTTACTTTTCTTCAATATTTCCGAAAGTAAAGCATATGCCTTTGTCCCACCAGAATCGGGACCAATATAATATGTTCGATCAAAATAAACTGGATCAATTTCTGAAAGTTTGACAAAATCAATAATTGATACAGTTTTCAGTTCAAATTCTTCTTTTAATTTATTCATTTCCTCCTCAGTTATTTCCACAACTCTACCATTTGGTGTTTCAAATACTTTAATAATTTCTTCGGGAGTAACTTCATCATCACAACTTGCAACCTTTTTATAGTTGATGGGCGTTTTACAATCCTTATGATATTGACGAAACTTTATATCCTTATCTTCAACTGCTGAAAACAACTTTACTGGGATTGTGACTAATCCCATACTGATTGTCCCTTTCCAAACTGTATGCATATACTCACTACCTTTTTTATTTTTATGATTAGCTTTTGTTAAATGAATGGGTTTAATTCAATTTGCTTTTTTCTCCATCAGAATAAAAAACTCTTATAAAAGAAGACTAAAAAAGTTAATCAACATAAGTCTTAAATGGAGGGTCGTATGAATAACTCAAATGATTTACAAAAAATAAATAAGGAATTTCATTATATACCTATTACATCAATATCGAGTGGCAATGGGATGGAATTAGCGAATGATTTATTTTATGAAACAAATCAAATTGTGAATTTTTACTTATACGGAAATCCTAATTTATCAAGTGAGTGGGTATTAATTGATGCCGGTATGCCAAAATCATTTGATAATATTTTGGATATAGCTGAAAAAAGATTCGGTGAAAAACACAAATTAAAAGCAATCATACTTACTCATGGACATTTTGATCATATCGGGGGAATCTTTGATTTAGTAAAAGAATTTAATATTCCTGTTTATGCGCATGAAAAAGAGTTACCATATTTAACAGGAGAAAAGAATTATCCAGAACCAGATGGTACAGTTGAAGGTGGATTAATTGCAAAGTTATCGCCATTGTTACCAAACGAAGGAATTAATTTAGGAAAATATATCCATGTTCTTCCTGCAGATGGTTCTGTACCAGAAATGCCACATTGGAAATGGATTCACACACCGGGTCATTCACCTGGACATATTTCACTTTTTAGAGATGATGATCAATTACTGATTGCTGGAGACGCCTTTGTTAATGTTAAACAAGACTCTATTTACAGAGTTCTAACTCAAAAAAGAGAAATAAGTGGCCCTCCTAGATATTTGACGACAGATTGGGAGGCAGCATTGAATTCTGTAAAAAAACTGCAGGCTTTACACCCTAAAAAAGCAATCACAGGTCACGGCTTTCCATTGCTAGAAGACAATTTAAATGAACAATTAGACTACTTAGTTAAAAACTTCAACACAATCGCCAAACCTGATTATGGACGATATGTTTAAAAAATGACTCTCCTTAATTGGCTAAATTTATAGGTAAAAAATTAAAACTCCCTACTTTTGTAAGGAGTTTTCTATATTTAATTTTAAACTCCTTCAATGTTCATTCGGCATATTAGGAAATTTTGGAACTGAAAAAACTTTTGGAGGTTCGATTATGTTTAAATCCCCGCCATTCCTAGACTTGTTTTAATTAGATTTAGCCGTTTCTGCATCTTGGTTAGGCTTAATATATTTGATGGACAAAATAAGTCCAAGAACTCCTAAAATGATGGAACAATACAACATATAATTATCTGGTTTACTCATTAAATAGGCAAAAGCAGGAGGTCCTGCGGCTACCCCCACAAAGCGTAAAGAACTATAAAGAGAAGTAATAGTCCCTCTTTGTTCCTTCTCAATCCCCTCTGTGATTAATGCATCTAAGCTTGGTAATGACATTCCGATTCCAATCCCGCTGATCAATAAACTCGTGATAATCATATAGATATCTTTGTTGATAATCGGTATTACAAAAGAAAGGCTTATGAGAATAAATCCGATGACAATGCATTTTTTCATGGCGCCTTTTTGATTTCCAATTTTTTTACCTGTTTTATAAGAAGTGTAGGATAATGCAGCAAGTGGGATTGCCAGCACACAACCTTTCCATATTCCAATTATGTGATAACGCTTTTCTAATATTTTTGATAAATAAAAAAGCATACCAAATAAAATAAACATGATAATGGCACCTAAAATAAAGATCGTATAAAGCCATTTTCCATTATTTCGAAATATTTTTCGAATTGATCTAATAAACAGTTTAAACTTTTTCTTTCTTTTATCTTTTCTTTTTGCTCTCATAGGTTGTTTTGGAGGTTTTACAAAAATTAAAATTAAAATAATTGATAGTAAGCAAAGGAACGGTATTGATAAAAATGGTAAATACCAAACAACCGCTGCTAATGCAGAACCGAGTATTGGGCTAAGTACTTTTCCAAAAGTATTCGATGTCTCAACTAAGCCTAATCCTTTACTAACTTCATTTTCATCCTTAAACATATCTCCCACACACGGAATAACAACAGGCATTGCCCCAGCAGAACCGATACCTTGAATGATTCTCCCGACAATTAACCACGCGTATGGATTTTCTAATTTCCAACAAACAAAGCCAGCTAAGGCCCCCCCAACTCCCGCAATAATTAAACTAGGAATGATTACTTTTTTTCTTCCAAATAAGTCAGATAGATAACCTGCTATAGGGATAAGAATGATCGCAAAAACTGAATACACAGTTATAATCATTGAAACTTTAAGGCCAGATATATTTAATTGTTGTTCTAATTTTGGAAGTACGGGGATCAACATTGAATTACCTAAAGTCATTACTAGAGGTACTGTAGATAGCGCCCATAAACTCCGCGTTTGTTTTTTATCCATATTACCTCCGCGTTTTGTGTAACTAAAAACAATCACCAGTCTTTATAATTCCCAAGTATCTCTTTTGATTGAATTGTAATTTTTACTAATTACGATTTATAGGTAAAAATCGGGGCAAAATGAAAGATATACCATTTTCGAAAGGAAGAGTATTTATGACTACCCAAGAGAATTCAGCTAGTTATTTTCATTTGAATTTATGGTCAGGAATTTTGTTTGGACTTGGATTGGTTGCATTTTTTGACGAAGCAGTTTTTCATCAACTACTTCATTGGCATCATTTTTACGATAAGTCTACAACAAGTATAGGGCTTATCTCTGATGGTCTATTTCATGCCTTTAGTTGGTTTTCGACAATAGGCTCATTATTTATGCTTGCGAATTTAAGGAGAAAAAAATCACTCTATATTAAAAGATGGGTAGGTGGAGTTTTACTCGGAGCAGGTTTGTTTCAACTTTATGATGGAACCGTACAGCATAAGTGGATGAAGCTACATCAAATTAGATATAACGTCGATATTATGCCCTATGATTTAACTTGGAATATCACTGCTTCTATTATGACATTAATAGGTTGCATTCTAATTCTTAAAACTCGAAATAAAGGTGGTCAATTTGAGAGATAACTTCAATTCGTTTGATCCACTCATTATTTTATTAATCTTACTTTTTATTGTTGGATATTTAGTTGCTGCGATGAAACATAAAAAAAAGCCATGGCCAAAGTTTCGCTCTATATTTTGGGTAACTGGTTTTGTTTGTATATTAATTTCCGTCATTGGACCAATTGCCAAACTAAGTCACCATCTATTTGTTTTCCATATGATTATGCATTTGTTACTTGGTATGCTCGCTCCATTTTTTATCGCTTTATCTAGACCGATTACATTATTATTAACATCATTAAAAACGCAACATGCAAGGAGTGTGTCACGTCTTTTAAGAAGTGCTCCAGTTCAGTTATTAACTCACCCTATTAGTACATTACTTTTAAATATCGGAGGACTTTGGTTACTATATACATCCACTGTATTTAATTTAATGCATAAGAGTACCTTATTGTTAAATTTTGTACATATCCATTTGTTTCTCTCGGGATATCTATTTACCATCTCAATCATTGCTATTGAACCAATTTCTCATAAATTCAGTTTTTTGTTTCGCTCATCGATTATGATCCTTGCAATAGCAGGTCATGATATTTTATCGAAATTGCTTTTTTCAAATCCATTAGACAGTTTCGGTTTTAATGATGTTCAATTTGGTGCAGTCTTAATGTATTATGGAGGGGATTTTGTTGATTTGTTAATCATTACTGTACTTTGTTATTTCTGGTACAATTCATCAAATTCTAAAAAAAGAGCCTTTATTTAATGGACTTTTTTGCCACATATAATCCCTTTAGAAGATGCACAAAATATTAATGCATAAAGAAGGAGGGTTAAAGATGAATAAAATTTGTCTTACATTATGCACTGTTTCATTATCATTTATAATTTCAACTAATGTTCATGCTGCGTCACCTGGGCCTGATGCTACACAATTAGAACCAAGCTATGATCATAACGGTAAACAGATCAAAAGAAGTTTTAACAATAATTTTAATGATCCAAACCATGTTGTAAATAATACAAAAAATACAGTTAAAGAAGGGTATTATGATACTAAAAATACGGTTAAAGAAGGGTATTATAATACAAAAAATAATATAAAAAATACATCAAATGACATGTTAAATAACAATTATAACGGAGTAAATAACCCAGTAAATAATGATGGAAATTATTATCGACGAAATGTAAATGTAACGCCTACTCCTGTTACTAACACTTTAAATACTACTGACAATACCAATAATAATCATTTCAATTATGGATGGCTTGGGCTTCTTGGATTATTAGGATTTGCGGGTCTTCGAAAAAAAGAAAGAGTTGAATAAAAATAATAACCTTATTGGGGTTTTCTCCAATAAGGTTTTATTTATGGACTATGTTTTTATTATGAATTACCTCTTTATAAAAATTGATTTTTTGCTCTAATATTTTATTCGTCTCCTCTAATGTTTTAAGCTGATGTTCAATAGACTGTTTATGCTCAACTAATAATCCTAATCTTGCCAAAGATGTATGCTCACCTTCTGTATATAAATGTGCATACTCTTTAATCTTATTAACTGGCATTTGCGTTTCTTTTAGCTTTAGAACAAATCTTAACCACTGAATGTGTGATTCAGAATACAATCTTTCACCATTTGCATTTCGATCTGGAAGAATGATCTGTTCTTTTTCATAATAACGTAATGTATGTGTGCTTATTCCTAACATTTGAGCGACTTCACCAATTGAATACATAAATACCTCCAGTTTGAGTCATAAATAAAAACAGTTTGACTTAGAGTTTACTCTAACCAGTATAATGAATCCGTAACTGATACACAATTAATTTAATTTTAGTATAAACCAAATCATTGGGAGGAATTTAGATGAAAAAATATACTGTCATTACAGGTGCTAGTTCAGGAATAGGGTATGAATCAGCTCTTGCGTTTGCCGCACGTGGAAAAGATTTAATCATCGTTGCTCGTAGAACGGAAGAACTTGAAAAATTAAAATCAGAAATCGCTAAATTGAATTCAGATCTTGATGTAGTCATAAAAACGGCTGATTTATCTGTTGTTAAAAATGCTTTTGATTTATATGAAGGACTTAAAGAATATGATATTGAAACTTGGATTAATAATGCAGGGTTTGGTAATTTCGCTTCAGTTGGTGAACAAAATTTAGCAAAGATCGAAACTATGCTTAATTTGAATATTGAAGCTTTAACGATTTTAACTTCACTATACGTACGCGATTATTCAACTGTCGAAGGTACACAAGTTATCAATGTTTCATCTGGTGGAGGATATACAATTATCGGAAATGCCGTCACATATTGTGCGACTAAATTCTATGTGAGTGCCTTTACAGAAGGGCTAGCTCATGAATTAAAAGAAAAAGGGGCAAAAATGCAAGCAAAAGTATTAGCACCTGCTGCAACTGAAACAGAATTTGCAAAAGTATCATATGATTTAGAAGAAAACATTAAATTTGAAGGCGTTCTACCAAAATATCATACTGCAAAAGAAATGGCCGGTTTTATGTTGGAGCTTTATGATAGTGAAAAGGTGGTAGGAAAAGTCGATGGAATTACTTATGAATTCCAATTATTAGATCCACTTTACCCTTATGCAACAAGATTAGAAAGGCAGGATTAAGGGTAAGAAGAGTCTTTTACAACCTCCTCTATAACCTTAAACTCTGCATCCTAATTTTAATTTTCTAAAACTAAATTTAAATGTGGATATTTAGTAGCCCTATATTCAGAAGGGCTACTTTTTATGTATTTTTTAAATATACGACTAAAGTAATTCGAATCTTGAAAACCAATTCGTGTAGCAATTTCTTGCATGGTTAAATCAGTCATTTCTAAATAAAACATTGATTTTTCAATCCTTATTCTATTTAAAAAATCAATCACACTTGTGCCAATTTCTTTTTTGAATAGGTGACTGAAATGATATTTACTTACGTTACAAAATTGAGCTATTTCTTCCAGTGTTATGCTAGTTTGATGATTTTCTCGAATATACTTAGTTGCTTTACGAATAACAGGACTCATCTGATTATTAAATGAATTGGCTATTTGAACCGTTAGCCAGTAAGCATATTCACAAACCTTTTTAACAAATTTATCATAGCGAATAATATGATATAGTTCCTGAATCATTTGAGCGTTTTTTGACATGATGAGTGTTGCATTCACGCCTGACTCTACTACAACCCTAGAGATTAACATAATTAAATCGACTACTTCAGTCTTAAATACGTCTTCATTTAATCGGCATGCATTTGCTACTTTTTCAAGGAAGCTTTTTAATTGATTGACTACACCTTCTTCATCACCAATACGTACAAGTGCTAATAATTCAATACGATCCTCAGTTGATCGTGCTCTTAGTGTATTTTCTTCCACTGGTTTAATCCCACTATAAAATATCAGTTTGTTCCCTTGAAAAAAACGACCTGACATTGACTTTCTAGCCTCTTCAAAAGAGTGGTATAACAAATAAGGATCACTATATTTTTTACCTATTCCAATTGAAACTGTAATCTGAACCCTATCCAATGAATTTTGAATTTCTTCTGCCATTCTATAAATCTTTTTATTGAACTTGATTTCACTATCTTGATCATCTAGCTCAATTAGAAGTGCAAGCACACCTTCTTCTACCCAGTTCCATAAATAAGAAACTCCGATCGTCTGATCAATTTGATTAATTAGTTCATGGCCAATTTCTTTTTTCCACTGCTTTGGGTTTTCTATTGCTAAATCGGGATAGCGATCGATGGAAATCACCATTACAACATTTGGATAAGTATTAATGCCACATCTTTTTTGAACTTCATCAAAAGTTCCTATATGGACGAGCGTACCAGAGAGTAACAAATTTGAAAAAGCTGATTGAGTAGCATTTCGATTCATCTTTAGATCTCCTTTTTAGCCTTTGATTTTTCTTAGTTGGACATTTTGTAGTAAGTATCGAAAATGATTGAGCCATAAAAAAAGAAGCTGTCGTACTCTTAGAGTATAACTGCTCCCTTACAATTTTCATAATTCCATAACGCCTATTTTCTCTTCAACAAGATTAACGATGCCCCCATCATGAATTTGATTACGAATTGTTTCAATATCTTGATAAAAATAGCGGTCCTCTTCAACTGCTGGAACTTGATTTCTAATTAGCTGATGTACACTTGCCGTTACCGGTGACGGTTTTAGTGAATCATGGAATTCCAGTGCCTGAGTAGCAACCATTAGCTCGATTGCTAATATATGTTCAAGTTTTTTTGAAATCTGATAGGCTTTCTTTGCCGCGAAATAAGCAAAGCTAACAACATCCTCTTGATTTGCACATGTAGATGTATTATCAACCGTTGCCGGATTCGACAGAACCCTTATTTCATTTAGTAATCCTGCGGCAGTATATTGTGGTATCATATAGCCGCTATTTAATCCAGGATTGACAACTAAGAAACTAGGAAGCTCACTTACATGATAATTTACTAATCGATCAATACGACGTTCTGTTATTTTTGCTAAGTTTGCCATACCGATACAAATAGTATCCGCATCAATCCCCACATAAGAAGCATCAAAATTGCCACCCATTAATGCAAGCCCGTCTTCTTCCTCCGGCCATATAATCGGATTATCACTTGAAGACTTCATTTCATTTTGAATATTTTCCAATGCATTTTTAAATACCTTCTTAACCGCCCCATGAACTTGCGGTATACATCTAAGGCTAAGTGCATCCTGTAATCGATAGTCTTTATACTGTTCGGCAATCTCACTTCCATCTAGAATTTTTGAAACGATTCGAGCTGTCTTTGCTTGTTCCACATGTTTTTTTACTGAGTGCAGACGAGGATCTAAGGCTTTTATCGTTCCCTTTAGTGCTTCTAATGACATAGCACCAGTGACATCCGCTATTTTAACTGCTTGAATTGCATTGTAAATCGAGAGTATAGCGAATGCTGTTACAGATGTTGTACCGCTTAATAGTGCGAGTCCTTCTTTACATTCGAAGGTCACTGACTTTAGACCGGCCCGCTCCAATGCCTCGTGGCCGCTTATTAACTCATCTTTATACCAAGCTTTTCCCTCACCCATTAACACTAGCGCCATATGAGCTTCAGGTGATAAATATGCTACAGATCCCTCGCCAGGTACAAACGGAAATATATCATGATTAAGTATGTCTGCTATAAGCTCTAACACTTCAATTCTAACGCCTGAATAACCTTGACCTATATTATTTAAAACCATTAATTGAATGGCTCTGACCACTTCTTTTTCAAGTGGTTCACCAACAGAAACGGCATGTGAACGGACAATATTTCGTTGAAGCGTATGAGCATCTTCCTTTGAAATCACTTCGGTTACATTACTCCCAAATCCTGTAGTTACACCATAAACCGCTCTTTCTTCTTCAAGAAATTTTTCAATTAGATTACGAGACATATTTATTCTAAGATAATAGTTTTCTGTAAATGATACTTTTGCACCATATCTTGCAACAGCAATTACTTCATTAATTGATAACTCATGGTCTCCAAGAATAACCTCTTTAATATTTTTTGGATGAATAAAATTGTTCTTGGTCATCAAAACACCTCTTACATTGAAATCTTAAGTTTAGTGACTTGAAACTGATTGTTTACTCGGCTCAGGCTGATCCTCATCAAGTAATGGATTACTAGCCTCATTTAAAGAAAGTGATTTTGTTTCCGGGGCCCAAGCGATTGAAACGATTGTACCGATGAATAGAATAATAGACATTCCAATCATAGAAGGTGCCATCCCCATTGAACTAACGCTTATAGGTAGTAGGAATGTTCCAATAGCTGAGCCAATTCGACTAACTGCTGTTGTCAAACCAACCCCCGTTCCACGAACCTCAGTCGGAAATAGTTCAGCAGGATACACTAATGTTAAATTAGAAGCTGCCGACATGACAAATGTAAAGATTGCAAACACAATAATTGCGATTGTATGTAGACCTTGTGGTAAGACTGTTAATACGAATAATGAAATTGTTAAAATAATAAATGTATTAATTGTAAACCCTCTACGAGTTAATTTTTCAGTACACCATACACCAGCTAACGCTCCCACTAGAAGGAACAAGTTTAGAACCATATCTACACCGAATGTTTCTTCAAACCCCAATTTACTTAAAATAGTTGGTAAGAATGTGTAAATTGCGAAATATGGAACTACCTGACACATATAAAAAAGTGATCCGAATGTTGTCCGTTTCCAAAGCTGCTTATTGAATAAATCTGTAACTTTGTATGCATGTTTAGAATTTGCATTAACTGATTCATCCATTACAGCATTTTCACCAATATACTTTCTTACAATAGCACGAGCTTCTTCAACACGACCCATCTTTAATAACCAACGTGGAGACTCCGGAGTTCCGAAACGTAAAAGCAAGACAACTAGACCAGGAACAGCTGCACTCACTAACATCCAACGCCAAGCGTCTGGCCCTGTTTTTTCTAAATAATAACCAACAAGATTTGAAGCTACATATCCAACTGTCCATAAAACGTTTAATGAGGATAATAACATTCCTCTATATCTTCTAGGTGCAAACTCTGCTAGTAAAGTAGATCCTACGGCATAATCTCCTCCAAGAGCAACACCGATAATAATCCTTAATGCAAAAAGCGTATATGGATCATGAACAAAAAACTGTAAAGCAGATGCGATTGTAATAATAACAAAGTTTGCTAAATAGATTTTCTGCCTACCAATGCGATCTGATAATCCGCCAAGAAACAAACTACCGAAAAAAAGTCCGATTAATGCAGAACTACCAATTAGTCCCTCCCATACAGAATTTAATTTCATCTGTGGACCAAGGAGCGAAAGTGCCATACCTATAATTCCTAAAGCATAGCCATCTGAAAAATTCGATCCAAAAGTAAGTGCAGTAATTCGAATATGGAATTTGTTAAGCGGTGCATCGTCCATCATAAATTTTTTTTCTTTCAAAAGAATACCCCCTTTTTTGACTTTTCAGATAAAATGAGTTGTAAAAAAAATATTTAATAAAATAACTACTTACTTAACCGTTCCTAAAGCGCTTCCAAAATTTTCAGTATTTTTAATAAATTATAATTATTACGCTTTAAATTATCTCTAGATAAAGTTTCGGATTACTAGCACAATATTGCTGAAATGTTAAGTCCAAAGGGATGCTAACCATGATGGAAATAGGAGGAAAAGGATTTAAAAGAAAAAGAGATAGCTTATTGGCTATCTCTCAGAAGTCTGCGAACTATTTTTGAAGATTATTTTAGAAATTTTTTATAGTTTTAATCAATCATCATTCGATTTGACTGTTTCTTAATCTGTTTTACTGTTATTCCTTCTATTTTTTGATTCATTCATACCGTTTCTCCATGATTCATTGGCATATTTGCAGTTTGAACATTTTTATTTGCACTTTCTCAAGTTTATAATCTCTTACTTAAAAAACGATCTAATGAAAACATACTCAAATCAAAAGCAGATTTCTGATTTGTTACTAGGTCAGCAATAATCTCACCTACAACGCTTGCAAACTTAAAGCCATGGCCGGAGAAACCTGTGGCAATGATTACATTTTTGTATTCTGGATGCTGATCAATAATGAAGTGCTCGTCCGGAGTCATTGTATATAAGCATGTTTTACCTTTTATTAATCTACCATTTGCAAGTGGCATATACTCGCTTAAGAAATTTCTCAGATCCGTTTCATCTTCAATGAACTCTCCAAATTCTCGGTTAAATTGATCCGGATCTACAATTTGTCCTCCATCATGTCGACCAATTTTCAATCCACTATTATGAAGACTTGGAAAGCCATAGTAATGTCGATCAATTAGATCAATTGTAAATGCTGGCAGCGAACTAGAATCATATAGCTTATGATCACATTCAAACCAAGCAACTGTTTTACGAGTAGGTTTTAGTGGTATATTAATACCAGTCTTTTCAAGAATTCTACTAGACCATGCACCCGCACATACTACAAGTTTATCCGCTGTGTAAACAGCATTCTCTGTACGCACTTGTGTCTTATTAATACCTACTTCAATATCAATAACAGGTGAGTTTGTTTTAAGACTATTTCCTTCCTGGATAAATAGTTCTCTATACGCTCGAACACATTCTTCACTAAAAAGAATTCCAGAAGACGTTTCTAAACAGCCAATAAATCCTTCCGGTAAACGTAAGCCGGGCCATCTTGCATTGATCTCATTACTATCCAATATTTCAAGTGGCAACGAAAATTCTTTTGCACTATTTATTACTTCATTAGTAAAAGTCGAGCCAGGTGCACCAGCACATAAAACGCCTGTTCTCGAGAATAATTGTTTTCCAGACAATTGTTCTAGTTCTTCCCATAATTTTTGTGCTCGCAATGCTAGCGGCACGTACTCTCTACTTTCTCCATATGCATGACGAATGATCCTAGTATCGCCATGGTGGCTACCTAAGCTATGAGGCGGATCAAAAGAATCTATTAATAATGTTTTTTGATTGCCTTTTGATAAGTAGTATCCTGCTGCCATTCCCATAGAGCCTGCTCCAACAATTATTACATCATAGTGATTATTCAACCATTTCACTCCTTACCGTTGCCAAAAAATTATAAAAATTAATAAAAATCGATAATTTTTAAAGTTTTTGTTTATTTCCCTGTTCTATGTATCCGATTTCGCTAAATGACAAGCTACTTTCGTTTGATCTGACACTCCGAGGGCTTAAATTCGGATACAACGAATCCTACATATTAGTATGAACGTTTATGTGTTAGTTTGCTAGTTGATATACTGCGCTAAATTAATAGAAGCATTCAAATCCCTATCCATTTCTAGACCACAAGAGCATTTATATTCTCGATCAGAAATTCTCAGATCCTTCTTGATCCTTCCACAACAGGAGCACATTTTTGAAGATGGGTACCATTTATCAGCTTCAATAAAATCAATTCCATATTTTTCACACTTGTATTGAATTTGTCTCTTAAACTCATGCAAACATTGTTTCGCAATGGCTTTTGCAAGATGCTTATTCTTCATCATACCCATAATGTTCAACGTTTCCATTACAATTCGATACGGCTTGGTTTTCACAATATCCCTTGTCGTTTGATGAAGATGATTATTTCTGATATTTGATAACTGTCTATGTAGGTGTCGTATCTTCCTTTCGATTTTTATGATATTGCACGTTTTGACAAAACGGGTTCCCTCCTTATTCATTTCATATTTTCGAGAAACTTGACGCTGTAATCTATGTAGGCGCTTCTCAGCTTTTCTAATTACAAATGTTCGATTAATATTTTTCGTTTTCTTTCCATCTGAACGGACAGCTAAATTTTTAATTCCTACATCTATTCCTAGAGATACATCTGTCAACTCAACATTTGATTTTGATACCTCGATTCCAATCGAAAGATACCAATATTTATTGTCATAACTGATTCTAGGATTAGTGTATTTAGCGTCTGGTACTTTTTCAGAGACAATGATCCAGCCAACTTTTTCAACTAATACTTTAGATCCATTAACTTTTAATTTAACATTATCATTATAAAACGATGGTTTTGACTTACTTTTACGTTTCAATCGAGGCCTCTTAGCTAATCCTTTAAAAAATCTCTTATATGCTTCACAAAGGTCCTTAATCGCCTGTTTGGTAATGTTGTTAGATACATCATACAGCCAAGAATATTCATTCGTTTGTTTTAATACAGTTAATTCTTTTCTCAACAAATGATCAGAAATGAATTTCCCATTTTTATGATAATTAGCTTCTTGCTTAGCTAATGCCCAATTATAAGCCCAGCGAGCTGTACCTGCTGATTTCCATAATTGAATTTCTTGTTCTTTAGTTGGTCTTAATCTCACTTTCTTCGCGAGTATCATTATCAACCACCAGCAAAAACAAGCACGGGTTTAAAATCGTTGGCAGAATCCCAATTTCTAAGAGTTTGTTCAGTTCTTCCAATTTTCCGGGCAAATTCAAATATTGAATCTATTTTCAAATTAATCACCTCATATTAATTAAAACATGTTAGGTTATTTGCACACAGAATGCCATGTGACAAATTTATAAATCTTTTATGTTCTGGATTATGGAAATCATAATTCATGATCAAAGAAAAAAATATTAGAAGACTTTCATATGAGATTTATTTACTTAAAATATAAAAACCCGTCTATGATTATTCATAAACGGGTTTTATAGTTATTATAGTTTTTCGTATGCTGCTTGGTATTTTTGAATATCTCCAGCACCCATAAAAATTAAGACGCTATTTTTATGGTTTTGTAAATTGCTGATATTGTCATCAGTCAATAGTTCAGCACCTGCAATTTTACAAGAAAGGTCTTCAATTGTTAAAGTACCTTTATCTTCCCTTGCAGAACCAAAAATATCACATAAGTAAACTTTATCTGCTTTTTCTAATGTACCAGCAAATTCATCTAAAAATTTACTTGTGCGTGTAAATGTATGCGGTTGGAACACTGCTACGATTTCACGATCAGGATATTTTTGACGTGCTGCTTGAATCGTCGCTTGGATTTCAGTTGGATGATGAGCATAATCATCAATTAACATTTGATCTCCAAAGCGTTTTTCACTGAAACGACGTTTTACGCCACCGTATGTTAATAATCTAGCTTTAATGATATTAACATCAATTTCTTCATAATGGCAAAGCGCAATTACTGCTAAAGCATTTAAAATACTATGATCACCATATCCAGTAATATCAAAAGTAGCGTAATACGTATTACGGACGAATACATCAAATGTTGTACCATTTGTATGTTTTTCGATATTACGAGCTTGGAAATCATTGTCCTCGTTAAATCCATAATACATTACAGGTACTTTTGCATAAATACGTTGAAGATGTTCGTCATCTCCACATGCAATAATACCTTTCTTTACTTGATCAGCCATTTGTTGGAAAGCATCGAATACATCATCTACACTCTTATAATAATCCGGATGATCAAAATCAATATTAGTCATGATGCAATAGTCTGGGAAGTATGAAAGAAAATGACGACGGTATTCACAAGCTTCAAATACGAAATACTCGCTGTCTTTTTCACCTTTACCAGTACCATCTCCAATTAGAAAAGAAGTTGGACGCGCACCAGAAACTACATGGGCTAATAAACCTGTCGTAGAGGTTTTACCATGTGCTCCAGTAATTGCAACGCTAGTAAATTTATTCATATATTCCCCTAGGAATTTATGATAGCGTGCCATCGGGATTCCTTTTTCAATAGCAGCTGCAATTTCTTCATGAGTATCAGGAAATGCATTACCTGCTATAACGAATTGGCCTTCTTGAATATTTGCTTTATCAAATGGTAAAATCGTAATATTTTTTTTTCGTAATTCATTTTCAGTGAAAAAGTGCTTTTCATAATCTGATCCCTGAACGGTCAAACCAGAATCATGTAATATTTGTGCCAAAGCACTCATTCCAGTACCTTTAATCCCTACAAAATGGTAAACTGTCATATTAAAAGAACCTCCAAAATCGATCACTAATACAACGGCCTATCTCTTAGACAGTATATGTGTGAATAAAAGAAATGGCATCAATATTTTATAAATTTGATGCATTGTTACTTTGCCGAGTCTAGTTAATTTTCTAATGATAACTAACTTAAATTTTTACGCAATTAGTATTATATCACTTTAACTCCCATAGGACTATTTATTTTAAGTCGCACTATACGGAAATAGGTGGAAATATAAATACTTTTAGTTATCTGATTATATTAAAATACTATCAATCTTAAATTGATTTTTTACCCCTTTATAGTTTAGGGCTCATTTCTACTCTTTCTAATCGCGGATTTTCACGAAGCTTTCTTCCAGCTTTCGCTTGTTGTACACCATCTAGTTCAACATTATCACCCGTAAAGCCTACATTAACTTTTAATAAACTTCCGCCTACACCATATAAATCTACTGGTACACCTTGTTTCTCAAAAGCTAATATTCTTTCTACAGTAAATCCACCGCTTACTACAATTTGTACATGCTGATACCCTTCTTGATCTAGTGCATTTCGTAAAGCAAAAATTAATGGAGGATTTACACCCCTAGGATCAAAACTTCCTAACAATTCTGGATTGCCTATAAAATACTGATCAATCATTGTTTTCGATGTATCTACACGTACAGCCTTTAATTTACTACCATATTCTCGTGCAACCTTTAAAGCGTCATTTATGACATCATTATTATAATCTACTAAGACAATTAAATCATCTTGTGGATAAACTTCTGTGTATGCACGCGCAGCTTCCACAACATCACCATTATACATTTGAATCAATGCATGAGGCATTGTACCCATACCTTCATTGCCCCACCACTCATTCATTGCATGAGTTGCTTGTGCAGTTGCACCACCAATAAATGCTGCGTAACCGTCACCTGCTTGTGTCGTGAAATGATCATCACGGTCTCCCATGAAAATAACAGGCTTTTTAATGCCTGCGGATTTTGCAGAATGTTTTACATTGTAAACATTTGTCGCAACAGAAGTACGTCTAGCCAAAATACCGTCAATAATTCCCTCTAAATAGCCAAAATCAGCATATTTACCTTTAATTGTTAATACAGTTTCAAATGGTTCAATCATATCTCCATCCTTTAATGAATGAACAATAAGATTTTCTGGATGATCTGCAAAAGTTTGTAAAATCGCAATTGCTTCATCCGTGCCACATAATACTGCACTTTCTCTTTGGAAAAATTGCATTGTTACTTCAGTATCTGGCTTCTTTTTTCGAATGATTTCTCTAGTTTTTAAAAAATATACAGCTGAAAACCAGCCTTCTCCGATTCTCTCATCAAATTTAAATGTTTGATTCGTTAATCGGCTTATTTTACCTTGTAATTTTAAATCTAATTCTTTTTCCATGAATCTTCACCTGCTGAAAAGTATCGTTCTTTTTTTCTAGTATGGGTTAAAAAAACTTTAACATTCGTTACTTAATTTTTATCGAATTTCTAATATTTCACTCAGAACGAATCTCCTCTAATGATGTGATCAGTACATCACGAGGTTTACTTCCATTTTGATTCGATACAATCCCGTGATCAAACATTAGGTCAATTAATCTAGCTGCACGGTTGTACCCAATTCGAAAACGTCTTTGTAACATTGAAACAGAAGCACCTTTTTGATCAATGACAAACTCCACTGCTTCTTCAAAAAGTTCATCATCAACATCTTGTGCATCCGCTTTTGCTACAAGTTCCTCTTGATTAAATAAGTAATTCGGTTTTTGTTGGTCTTTAACAATCTCTACAACATGTTCGATTTCATCATCCGAAACATAAACTCCTTGTAATCGAATTGCTTGAGATTTTCCATTATCTAAGAATAACATATCTCCTCGTCCAAGTAACTTTTCAGCTCCGCCAATATCAATAATTGTTCTAGAATCTACTTGTGAAGATACTGTAAACGCAATACGCGTCGGTATATTTGATTTAATAATACCTGTAATGACATCAACTGAAGGTCTTTGAGTTGCAACTAATAAATGGATTCCGCATGCTCTCGCTTTTTGGGCAATACGACAAATATAAGTTTCTACATCTCCAGGAGATACCATCATTAAATCCGCTAATTCATCAATAATAATGACTAAGTAAGGTAACTCATCATTATAAGCACCTTTTTTCTTCGCTAAATCATTGAATCGCTTAATATCTCTTGCTCCAGCATGAGCAAATAAATCATAACGTCGATCCATTTCATCACATGCCCACTTTAAAGCAGCAGTCGCGGCTCTAGCGTCAGTAATGACTGGCGAAATAAGATGTGGAATATGATTGTACGGTGCAAGTTCAACCATCTTAGGATCGATTAAAATTAATTTCACTTCATGAGGTTTCGCTTTATATAAAATGCTAACTAGAATTGAATTAATACATACGCTCTTTCCTGATCCTGTTGCTCCAGCAATTAAACCATGTGGCATTTTTGAAATATCTGCATAGACAGGATCTCCACCTATATCAAGTCCTAGAGCAACTGTTAAAGGTGACTCGCTTTGCAAAAATTTATCCTGACTAACTAATTCTCTTAAGTATACAGGCTTACTTTCTTTATTTGGCACTTCTATACCAATGGCACTTCGACCAGGAATCGGTGCTTCAATTCGAATATCCCTAGCTGCTAGGCTCAATTTAATATCATCTTGTAAGTTCGTTATTTTATTTACTTTAACCCCAGGATCAGGCTGTACTTCGAAACGAGTTACTGTTGGACCTTGGGTTGCAGCAATTACTTTAGCTCCTACATTAAAATTATGTAATGTTTCTTGTAGAAGTTGCTTTTGATCCTCAACCCAATCTCCATCATTAAATTGTTCCATTGGAGGATCAACTAATAAATCTAATTCTGGTAATTCATAAAGTACTGGTGGCATTTCTTCTAAACTTTGAGGTTCATCAGTCTGAACATTCTCTTTCGTTAAGTTCGTTTCTGTTTTACTTTCTTCAGTTTCAAGAACTGGCTTATTTTGAATTCCTTCAGGTGTAAATTCCTGAGTGATTGCTTCACTAATTATTTCACTTGGTTGAACTTTCTCTATAGATAAAGTTTCACTTTGTACAGATAAATTTGCATTCTCAATCATCAGTTCATTATGTTTTGTCTCAACTTCTTCATTTACCTTTTCTACTGTTGCAGCAGATTCACTTTGTAATTCACGAAGTTGTCTCATTATATTCGCTTTTCTTGACGACTCTACGTCACTTCTAAGCATCATTACATTAAAAGGAAAATGGCGTTTTTTCTGACGTTTCTCGATTGGTTTAGGTTCAGATTCCTCTTGATTAGCTTCAATTTCAGGCTTTATCTGTTCATTAATGTTTGTATCAGAATGTTGATTAATTCCAACGGATTCCTCTACTTTAGATTCTACATTGGAACTTTCATGCTGTACCGTCTCTTCTTTAATCTCTTTTATAACCTCATCTGTTAATTCAGGCTCTACTTCATACACTTCATTATTTTGAACAGAATCAATACCTTTGTCTTCGTTTTCATCATATTGGACCAAAGTCTCATCATGATTATTCGAGTCATTTTGTTCAATGATGTCTTCCATATTTAGAGTAAAATCATCGTTTTCTTTGTCTTCTTTAATGGAGGCAAGATCAGACCCATGAATATTTACTTCATGCTGTACTGCAGCTTCTGATTCGATTTTAAGAGTTTCGAGTTGTACTTCTTCCTCTTTCACTGCAGCCTCTGATTCGATTTTAAGGGTTTCGAATTGTACTTCTTCCTCTTTCACTGCAGTTTCTGCTTCGATTTTAAGGGTTCCGAATTGTACTTCTTCCTTTTTCACTGCAGCTTCTGTTTCGATTTTAAGAGTTTCGAGTTGTACTTCATCTTTCACTTCAGCTTCTGTTTCAATTGGATGTACCACAAGCTGTACAACTTCATTCGTCTCTTCATCTTCCGCTTCTACCTGATGAACTTCACGTTCTAAATCTTCATTCGTCTCTTCAACTTCATGTTCTATTTCACTTTGATGAACTTCAGCTTGTACATCTTCAACTTCATGTTCTATTTCACTTTGATGAACTTCAACATGTAGCTCTTCATTTTCAACTTGATTAGCTGCAGTTTGACTTTCTTCTTTTTCTACTAGCTCTAATACTTCAATTATTCCTTGATTTTGATTGCCGAAACTTCTATTTTCGAAAGTGTCGATTTCAACTTTTTCAAACGAAGTTTCAAGTACATTATTAATTTGAGAAGCTTCATCTCTCATTTCTTCTTTAGTTGAAGAAAGGTTAACAGCAGTAGTATTTTCTTCTTTTATCGTAGGTTTTTGATAACCATAAATTGGTGAAATATATTCACTTGGTCGAAATGGTGTTTTTCTTTTTGGACGAAATACAATATCGACCTTTTCTTCTTTTTCTACTTTTACTGGTTCTTCCTCACTTTTTGAGACCTGATTTTTTTCAAGCCGACTAGATAAATTACTTTTATCGTATTGAGTGCTTTGAGAAGTATTGCTTTGAGAAGTATTGCTTTGTAAAGTATTTCTTATAAAATTATTACTCTGATTATATGTAGGTTTATATTCTTTTTTTAAACTGTTTGGTGACTTTTGCCAAATATCATCATTTTTTTCTTGTTTTAAAACTGGTTCATTTTTTGTTTCCTTTATCGGCTTTGGTGCCGGTATTTCTTCATCTAATTCAATTGGAAATCTAAATTTTGGACGCTCATGTGAAGCGTTTCTCTTTTTTTCGATAGAGTGTGATTGATAAACTTTCTCCTCAACAGGCTTTTCTTTAAACCCTTCTTCAAACTCTTCTTCCATCTCATTAAGGCTATTCGCCTTAAAAAGGCTTTTTAACCAATTTTTCATTTTTCTCACTCTCTCTATTTCTTTTCATACCTTTTATTTTACCATGTGACATAATGACAAAAAACACATTATTATTACAAATTACGCTAGTTCATTCATATTTCCATATCAAATATATAATTTAATCAAATTATTATTAAAATAATAATTCTTTTATTGAAATCATAAAAAAATACTAGACCAATTAAGGTCTAGTATTTATACGACATATTATTTAGTTAAAAAAAGCTTTTCCAACTTCAGCATCAGCTTCTAGAACTAAGATTCCTTTTTCTTGTGGAGCGTCAGGTAGATCAAGTTCACGTGCAGAGCAAATCATACCGAATGAATCCACTCCACGTAAATTAGCATCCTTAATGACTAATCCTGATGGCATTACTGCACCAACTTTTGCAACAACAACCTTTTGTCCTTGTTCAACATTTGGAGCACCACAAACGATTTGTAATGTATCTGTTCCAACATCTACTTTGCAAATATTTAATTTATCAGCATTTGGATGTTTTTCTTTTTCAATCACATATCCAATAACGAATTTAGGTGAAAGGTCTAATACTAATGTATCTTCAAACCCTTCTTTTGCTAGTTGTTCATTAACCGTATTCACAATGTGTTCAGTAATCGTAACGATACCATTTTCTTGAACATCTACATAAGTAGATGCCTCAAACACATTAATAGCAACTGTTTCATTTGTAACTGAACTATATACGCGTGCAATATTCCCTTTTCGCTCAACTTGACGATCTTCTGATGGAATTTGTTTTAGTGTAATTAATAGAGTATCGCCGATTCCTTCTTTGTTATAAAAAATATTCACTGATTTCTTCCTCTCTATTGCTTCTTCTGTTTCCCTAAAATAAATACTGGCATTAGCTTTTCATTTTCGTAAGCAAATGACAATGATGTAATTGGTATTTTCCCACTTGCAAAGAAACTCATATTCATTTGCGCCATTATATCATAACCTATGTTATTTCGAATGTCAGCAAGGATTAGTACATCTCCATGTGGAATTCCTACTAATAATTCACCTTTTACTTTTGATTGAATTTCTTTTATAAAAGTACTATTCAGTACTCTACTCGCATCGTATCCATCATTTGTACGTACAAAATAAAAAGTATTATCTGCAACAATATCTTCTTTTACTTGAACGGGCATTTTTCTTAAATTAAATAAAGCAATAGAATGGAGCTGCTCTTTTGTATAACCTGACTTTACTAATAATTTTTCATCAATAAGTTGATACGTTTTTTCTGAATCAATAGCATAGTAAATTCTAGTTTCTGCAGTATGCTCATCAGTTACAAATAAATTTCCTTCTTCCTTTTCTGTCGGAAACGATGTAGCTCGAATAACTGGTCGAATTTGTTCTTCAAGAAATACAGTTTCAGAGTGCATAGCAGAAAGTGCTTCTTTTATATAATAAATTAATTCATTAAATGCCTCTTCACCTTCTGCTTCATACTTTGCTACTGCACTATTTAAAGAGACACTCATCCCTTTATTACTTTCAATCCCTTCAATTCGAAGGTCTTCTTTTTCACGATCATAGATAAAACGCCAATCTTCATTTCCAAGGCGGTTTTCGATCATTTTTTTTAAGTCTAGTGTTGTTTTCTTTGCCAATTGTTTTACCTACCTTATTAGCCTCTTAATCCTTCAAGAAACTCTTCTACTTGTTCTTTTGTTTTACGATCTTTATTTACATAACGGCCAATTTCTTCACCATTATTAAACGCTACAAAACTTGGTATTCCAAAAATATCTAGATTTTGGCATACCTCAATAAATTGGTCACGATCTACATAATAAAACGTAAAATCTTTATTTTCATCAATTATTTCTTGAAAGAACATATCTAAAAATCTGCAATCCGGGCACCAATTTGCTGAAAATTGGAAAACAACTTTTTCTCCTTGTTTCGCTTGTTCAAATTGTTCAACTGATGTAATTTTTTCCATTCTTTTTCCCTCGCTTAATTCATTTTCTTTTATTTTATCTTATTTTTATCGATATGCAAAAAGGACGACTCTCAATGGTTATCTTCTTTTCGTTTCTTGAATTCATATTGTCCTAATAGTAATTCACAAATATGTTCAAAGATCTCTGTCCTAGTAATTCGGCCATTCGTAAATACCCCTACTGCCCCTTCTTTACTACGTATATCTTTTTCATTTGTATATCGTTCCATTAATACTGCAAGCTCGGTTCCATTTCGTAGCTCATTAATAAATTCGCTAGGTAATAAAATTTTTGCTCCGCTTGCTAGTATTACTTCATTTTCATATACAAGTGCTCCCCAGTTACAAAGAAAAAGCCGATCGTTTTCTATAATGACCCCACCTTCTAGTCCAATACCGATTTCAGACTCACCTGCGATTCTAGCATTATGCGCTCTATTTATAGCACCATGCATAGTTTCTTGATCAGTCAAAGGTTGATTCGAAACATTTGATGGAACATTTATTCCCTCAACTTGATACTGATTAAAAACTTTTTTAACGGCTCCTACTTTTGTAGGATTTAAAGAACCAATTATTATTTTCATTGTCTTAACTCCATTCACTGGTCTTATGTATTATTAAGTTATAAATATAATTTTAATATACAATAAAAAAGACACTTTCAAAATGAAAGCATCTTTACGATCCATTGAATCATTCAACTATTACCTTATTTGGGTCAAAAATTTTTCTACAGAGATAACATAGAAACATTACACACTTTCCAAAACTTTTATCTTTTAGATACAAAAGTATCTATATATCGATAAATAGCATGGGCAACGCCATTTTCATCATTATTTAGAGTTGCCGTTGTACAAATTGCTTTGATTTCTTCTTTTGCATTCCCCATTGCAACACTATATCCTACTTTTTCAAGCATCGAAATATCATTATTACTGTCGCCAATAGCCATAGACTGCTCTAAAGAGCCATTCAATAAAAATAGTAACTTTTCTAATGCTAATCCTTTTGATGCAGAGCGATTCGTAATCTCAATATTATGCTCCGCAGATGAAACAACCATCAGCTCAACACACTTATTAAATTGATTACTAGCTTCTTCTAATTTTTTCATATCAAACGTACATACTAAAATATTATTAACTTCTTCATTATGTTGTATGATTTCCTGACAGTTATCAACTAATACATACCCGAACTGATCGAATTGTCTTTCAGCAACATTAACTAATTCTTTCATTTCTTCATCTAACTCATCTCTTTTAAGGGTATTAATCTCATTTTGGAAAATTTTTCTTCTTTCTTTAAGAGCATAAATGCTTTTATCTGTAAAAACTTCAAAATAATAACCTCGGTCATCAAGCCAACTTAATATTTGTTCAATATTCGTTTTTGAGATTGTAATTGATGAGATACATTCTCCGTTTTTTGAATGAATTGTTGCCCCATTTGTTCCGATCACATATGGCGATATCCTGAATCTTTCACAAATTTTTTTGACATCAAAATGCGCTCGACCGGTTGAAATAACGATTTCAATTCCATTTTCCCCTGCAAATTTAATTGCATTAATATTTTCTTCACTAATTTCATTCTCATTATTTAATAATGTTCCATCTAAATCTATTGCAATGAAACTCATTGATTATATCCCCTTTAATTTATTATGCTTTTCATCTAGTTTTATAGTGTTAAGTAATAGGTCATCACCAAAATGACAAGCTTTAGAAGGACAATAACGATTCATTAATTACGTTATTGTCTACTAAAAAAAGAATAAATAGAATGTAGTCCATCGATTTTAATTTGCTTGAATCCATTTGATTTCTTCTAATATTGAATGCTCTTTCCATTCTTCTGGAAATGAATGGTCACATACTATTGCATCAACCTTATCAAGAGAACAAACTTTACAAAATGTATCTACACCAATTTTCGAGTAATCTGTTAATAAAATCACTTGCTTAGACACTTCAACCATTTTTCGAGAAACTAAAGTTTCATGGAAATGATAATTGCTTACTCCATTTTGAGCTGAAACACCACCCGCTGAAATAAATGCCTTATCTATATTAAATTGACTTAGTAATTGTTCTGTAATACTTCCACTTATTGACTGTTGCTTTGGATCAACTATTCCACCAAGTAATAATATTTGTCCGGTAAACTTATTTTGATTTAGAGATTCTGTTAACAGGGAAGATACCGGTAATGAATTAGTCAATATAGTAATGTCTTTTTTATTTTCAATACACTGAGCAAATTCAAGCATTGTTGTGCCTACATCAATTGCAATAACATCTCCGTTGGAAATTAGGTCCATAGCCTTTTTACCAATTTTTACTTTTGCTTCCTGATTAACAGTCGTACGCTGCTTAAAAGGAGGCTCCTCATTTTGGAAAACTGTTTTTATTGCTCCACCATACACCTTTTTTAAAAGGCCTTTTTCTTCTAAAATCATTAAATCTCGACGAATCGTTTCTTCTGATACATTAAATTGTTCAACTAAATCGATAACTTTAACTTTTCCTTTTTTATTAAGTTCTTTTAAAATCTCGTTTTTTCTTTCCTCAGGTAAAACAGACATTTTAATCCTCCAGAAGCTTTAATAATTTATAAGATAACGCATTCTTTCTTAGGTACAATAATGTTAACTTGCTCCCCTTGCTGGAACATTTCACCTCGGTGGTTAAGGTTGTCTACAAGAAATGCAGATTCTTCGGTTTCAACTTCGTATCTTAAGACATTACCAGTCATCGTAACATCTGAAATAATCCCCTTTATTCCCCAATTTCGTTGTAAATCCATGCTGTCATTTCCCACAGCTACTAATTTTAATACTTCAGGTCGAATTGCTACATCATTTCCAATTAATTCATTACTACGGACAAGTTTATGAAAAACGTCCATCTCATAAACATTATAATTTCCGATGAATTTTGCTACGAACTTATTTACTGGTGTTGTATAGATCTCAGAAGGCGTACCTTCTTGTACTACATTTCCATTATTCATCACAAAAATTCGATCCGACATTGTCATTGCTTCTTCTTGATCATGTGTAACAAAAATAGTCGTAATATCTAGTTCTTGCTGTATTCTTTTTAATTCTTTTTGTAAGCTTTTTCGAATTTTTGCATCTAATGCACTTAACGGTTCATCCAACAGTAGTACTTTTGGTTCCATGACAAGTGCTCGTGCTAAAGCAACTCTTTGTTGCTGTCCTCCTGATAATTGGTGAGGGTATGATTCTTCTTTACCTATTAAATCAACTAATTCAATCATTTTTTTTACATTTACTTGAATGTTTTTAGCTTTTTTCATTTTTAGACCATATGCAATATTTTCAAATACTGTCATATTTGGAAAAAGTGCATATGACTGAAATACCATACCTACCTCGCGTTGACGCGGAGATAAATTGGTTATGTTCTTCCCATCTATTAATATATTTCCTACATCGACGTCTTCCAGTCCAGCGATCGAACGTAATAAAGTACTTTTCCCGCACCCACTTTGACCTAAAAGCGTTACGAATTCTCCTTTATTTAATGTTAAGGAAATATTATTTAAGACGACTTGATTTTGATATTGTTTAGTCACTTGATCAATATTTACGTAGCTCATTTAACTTCACCTTCTATTGCAGTATTTTTTAAATGACCTTGTTTTTTAAAAATAGACCGCCTTTTATTAAATACGGCAGGATTTTTTTTAGTTTTAAACGTGAGTTTTAAGACTGTTCCAGTTAAAAGTAAAATCACCAAATAATAAGTAATAACTATGGCACTTGTTAAATGACCACTACTATTTAGTTTATCGGCAAGATAGATTTGAAGGGTTTCAAATCTTCCACCTACTAGTAAATTTGCAAATGCAAACTCACTGAATAAAAGCGCTACGGACAATAAACTTGATACTAATATTCCAGATAAAATATTCGGAAGCACAACCGTTCTAAACGCTTGAAATTTAGTTGCACCAAGTAATTCAGCTGCATCTACAAGTTGAATGGCATTTATTGTTCTAAGACTATTACGAATACCTTGATACATAAAAGGTAGAATGGTTATAAAGTAAGCTCCAACTAGTATCCATGGAGTACCGGCAATTTGTAATGGCCCATTAGAATATAGCTTAATTAACCCAACTGCTCCTACAATAGGTGGGATACCATACGGAAGCATCGCAATTGCTTGGAGAATTCCTTCAAATTTTTTAAAATATACACTTATAATAAAGATTGTTGGGAGCATGATTGAAACACTTAAAAAGACAGTTATGATAATTAAAAATAATGTTCGTTGAAAAGCCTCAAAAAATCGTCCATCTTGAAATAATTCAATATACCAATTTAATGTATAGCTCTCAGGTAAGATTGAATGATCCCATTTAGTTGCAATTGAAAATAAAAATGTACCGACTAGTGGAATTAATAAATAGATTACAAGTAATCCAACTATTACTTTAAAAAATGTTGTTTGTAATTTCATCTTAAATCCCTCCTAATGCGACGCATCATTCTTTCATTAATCCACATCGCTCCAATCATGGTAACTGCTAGAAGGACTCCTAGTGCGCTTCCTAATTGTGGTTTTAATGTAACGTCACTTGAGACTAGTGAAGCAATTTGTAATGACAATAGATTATAATTGCTACCAACTAATGCGTAGGCTGTTGCATAAGCACCCATAGCGTTAGCAAATAAAATACTAAATGTGCCTACTATACTTGGTAATAGTACTGGAATTCCAATTCTTAGCCAAAATGATATTGTTGATCCTCCTAATAATGCAGACGCTTCTTTCCATTGTTGCTTTATTCCTTGAAAAGAAGGGTATATCAACAAAATTGCTAATGGAATCTGAAAATAAATATAGACAAGTATCAGTCCGGTCCAAGAATATAAATTAAAATCCGCAAATAGATTCCAACCGAGTTTTGCAAAAAGCAAAGTAAATAGTCCATTGTTTCCAAGTAAAATAATATATGAGAAAGAAAGAGGGATTCCTTCAAAATTTGAAGTCACATTAGCAATCATTAATAGACGATTTTGTATTTTACGTGAAAACTTTGTAAAGGAATAAGCTGTGACAACAGCTATTAGGATCGAAATCACTGCCGAAATAATTGAAATAACTATACTATTTTTGATAGCTTGTAAGTAAAACTTACTTTTAAAAATAGTTATATATTGATTCATAGTTAGATGGATTCCGTCATCTGCGTAAAAACTATTCTTAAACATTGCCATCATTGGCCCTAATTCAAATCCTATTACAAACAATACAAATGGCAATAAAAGAGCTAGTAAGTAAATCTTATGTTTTTTTATTTTTTGCAAAGCTTCTCGCTCCTTAAAATTCTTTAAACGTTAGAGAATTGGTAAAATTTTCACTAAACCAATTCCCCTTCCATAAAAATCTTCATATCATTAAAACGTCAATTAATTTCTTTATATCCGGGTAGCTGATATGAAATCATCTTATTTGATGGCTCTATATTTAAGAGCTCACAAACAAGTGGAGCAAAAGCTAACTGAGGGATTACTTCTTTATAAACATCAGGCTCAACTTTTGGACTGATGATAAAAAGTGGTATATCTCGTTCGCCCGCTGTTATTCCTCCGTGATTACCAGTTTCGCTCATTCCATGATCAGAAGTAATTAAAATGTGATAACCTTCTGACATCCAAATTGGCAGAAGTTGCGCTAACAAGCTGCCTATTTTTAAAATTTGTTCACGATATTCTTTCGATTCGGAACCAAATAGTTCTCCTTTAACGTCTACACCTAAAGGGTGAATGTATAAAAAGTGAGGATCATATTTTCTACGTAAAGCTTCTGCATCCATAAACACGTGACTGTCTGGATAGTCATCATCCCAATAGAATTTTCCGTATTGAATCGCTTTAGATAGATCATCTTGTTCTCGATCTTCAATAAAATTAAATGGTGCTCGATTATATAGTTCGCTTACCCAGTAATACGAAACCGCTCCATTTCTTAAACCATTTTCCTTTGTAAGATGAAAGATACTTTTTTCATTGGATAAACGAACTGCTTGATTAGATGTAATTCCATTTACAGATGAAGGTGTTCCAGTTAATAACACCTCATATAATGGGCGAGAAAGACTCGGAAGCTCCGATTTCATCTTGTATAGTGCTGCTTGATTTAATTCCACTAAATGCTGAACATATCCAAGCGCTTCGCATGCTTTGTCATATCTCATTCCATCAACAACTATAGCTATAACTTTATTTGACATTTACTAACACCTCTTCTTGCCATTTTTGAGGTAAAGTTTTTGCAGTTTCTTCCCAAGCCTTAAAATCTCTAATTGGCTTTGCATTTTTGTATTCCTCTTTTGGAACCATTTTTTCAGCTACATCCTTTGGAAGTTCAACATTACGAATTGGTCGAGCAAATCCTTTTGCTAAGTTTATTTGTCCTTCATCGCTTAAAATATATTCCCTTGTAGCCATAGCAGCATAAGGATGTTTAGCATATTTATTGATTATAGTTGAGTATCCACTAACAACTGATCCATCACTTGGGATCGATACATCAAATTGACTACGCTTAATTGCTTCAGCATAACCAAGCGCATTAAAGTCCCAAACAAGTGCTACTTCAACCTCTCCTTTTTCGATATTTGCTGGTTTAGCATCTGTTAAGCTTAATCGCCCTTGCTTAGCGAGCTTTTTAAAAAAGTCGATCCCTGGTTGGATATTTTTTTCATCTCCACCGTATGCAATAGCAGCAGCAAGTACTGCCATTTGATTTTGTGTACCACGTTGAACATCTCCAACTGTTACTTTATAATTCCCTTTTAAAATATCGTTCCAAGATTTAGGAGGTGTTTTTACTAGTTCTTTATTTGTCAGAAAAGAAATAGTTCCTTGATATCCGACTACCCAGTCACCATTGTCATCTTTTGCCCAATCAGGAATCTCGTTCCAGTAAGATGTTTTGTATGGAATAGTTAAGTTTTTTTGTTCAGCGATTGGACCAAAAGACATTCCGACATCTCCAATATCAGCAGTAGCATTCTCTTTTTCAGATTCCATTTTTGCAATCTCTTCCGCACTAGACAAATCTGTGTCAGTATGTTTCAAATTATAATTTTTATTAACTTCATTCCAAGTTTCAACCCAGTTAGCCCATGAATCTGGCATACCTACACTATTTATTTCACCTTCTTTTTTTGCTTTTGTTTCAATTTCTTCAAGTGTTAATGAATTTGGATTTAATACAGATTCACTTTTCGTTTCTACGGCTTTTCCGCATGCTGTTAATCCTAGAACTGTCATACCCAAAACGACAACTTGCACTGCCTTGTAACTTTTCTTTTTAAATTCAGTTTTCATTTTAGATCTCCTCACATTAATGTGGTTTGTTTAATGTTTGTTACTGGTTATTACGGTTTTATCATAAAACAACATCGTAAAACCCACATTAACTGTATGTTAAGAATTTATTAATAACATTAATTGAAAGAAGAGTTAAAGTTCTAGGTAATAGATAAGAAAAGATGTGAAGTGTAGGGATTTGGGAAGGCAAGGTAAGGATTTCCAATAAAAAAAGAAGCCTCTTTTTAAGGCTTCTTTTTTTACTTTCTTAATAATTACGTAATGTTTCAACAGTTGTTTTATCAGTCGCTTTAACTAGCTTAACTAGTAATTCTTTTGCAGCTAAATAATCATCAACATGAATAATTGATGCTGCAGTGTGAATATAACGAGAGCAAATACCAATTACAGCAGATGGTACGCCATCGTTTGAAACATGTACTCGTCCAGCATCTGTTCCACCTTGTGAAACAAAATATTGGTAAGGAATTTTATTCGTTTCTGCAGTATCTAAAATAAATTCACGGATTCCTTTATGAGTAACCATCGTGCGGTCTAAAATCCGTAATAAAACACCTTTACCTAATTGACCGAACTCGGATTTAGAACCTGACATATCATTAGCTGGGCTAGCATCTAGTGCATAAAAGATATCAGGTTTAATCATATTTGCAGCTGTTTGTGCCCCTCTTAGTCCAACTTCTTCTTGAACAGTAGCACCTGAATATAAAATATTTGGTAAAGTTTCATTTTGAACTTCTTTTAATAATTCAATCGCAAGTCCACAACCGTAACGGTTATCCCAAGCTTTTGCCATGATTTTTTTCTCATTAGCCATAGGAGTGAACGGACAAACTGGTACAATTTGTTGACCTGGACGAATGCCAATATTTATTGCATCTTCTTTGTTATCTGCACCAATATCGATTAACATATTTTTAATATCCATTGGTCTAGCTCTTAACTCATCACTTAATAAATGTGGTGGAATTGAACCAATCACGCCAATTACTGGTCCTTGATCTGTCATTACTTGAACTCTTTGAGCAAGTAATACTTGGTTCCACCAGCCTCCTAGTGGTTGAAATCTTAGCATTCCGTTTTCTGTAATTTGAGTAACCATGAAACCAACTTCATCCATATGACCTGCCACCATTACAGTAGGTCCATCTTCAGTTCCACGTTTAACTCCAAAAATACTTCCTAAACGATCTTGCACAATCTCATTTGTATATTTCTCAAGTTCTTTTCTCATGAAGTGACGAACTTCATGCTCAAATCCTGATGCACCTTGTAATTCTGTTAAAAATTTAAAAAGCTGTAGAGTATCTTGATTCATAATTAAAGTTCCTCTCTGTACAAATCATATCTTCTTTTTTTATTTTATCTAAAAATAACACATAATACCAATGCTAACCGTTGAAATGTTGCTCCGGTTTGACTAAGATAAGTAGTAGAATATTTTTTCAAGCACATAATACTTAAATAGAGGTGGTACAAATGAAACTTAAACGCGTCCTAATTGGCCTAGGTTTAGGTGTTGCTGGTGGACTATATTTACAAAAAAAATTATCTTCACAATATATTCCAGCAGAAAAAGCATTAAAAACAATTAAGCCAGTATTTCTTTCATATGGTAATGTAACTGGAACTTGGATTCATTCAGAACCAAAGTGGGCAGATTTACCTGATTATGAAGGTGATGTTTATGAAGGTGGTTTTACAGTAGTAGAATCAGATAATGATACTACAAACTATTCATTCATCATTAATGCCGTAAATGGTGAGCTAATTTCTGCTCAAATTGTTTAACTACAATAGCCAAATTATTTGGAGCGTTCGATCGACTGTAATACTTGTCCTTCGGCGCTCCATTTTATTGCTCTAAATACATCGTCATGATAGAACGTAAACCAAGATTTTTTTTGCAAACCAAAATTAACCCATTTTTCTTTTGCGTAAATAGATGTCATTGGGTAATCATCATATGCCATAACCCATAAAGGTGATTGATGTGCATGTGTAGGCATTAAATCCCCCATATGTAATAATAGCTCATCTTCAGTTTCAATTTTTATAATACTGTGCCCATCGCTATGTCCACCTGTGTGAATAATCGTTATTTCATCTGTTAAAGAATAGTCTTTTTCAAATGAGATTACTTGGTGCCCGATTGCTTCCCAATTTTCTTTCCAATATGTATTACTTGAGCGAATATTCGGATTTCTCATCTCATCCCATTCAATTTGAGAAGTAATAATTTTCGCATTCGAAAATACAGGTTTGAATTCACCATTTTCAAGTTTTGTTAATCCACTTGCATGATCAAAATGCAAATGTGTCATAATGACATAATCAATATCGTCTAGTTTTAATCCGTGCTTTGCTAATGATTCTTCTAACATTGAATCCTCTGTAACGCCAAAATTTCTTTTTTGTTTCTCATTTAATTTGTTAACACCAATTCCACTATCAATAATAATGTTTAAACCATTTGTTTGAATAAATACTGGATCAGTACGTAAAGGAATTTGGTTTTTCTCATTAACTATATATTTTTTTGACCAAAGTGCCTTTGGAACAACTCCAAACATTGCTCCACCATCTAAATGGGTATTTCCTCCAGTAAGCCACTGAATTGTACAAGTTCCAATTTTCAACTGTTCCATACTTATCCCCTTTCTTTTTTACTAGACCTAAATATTATACCACTTTTACGAATTTACTGAATTTTTTAAGACCATGAATAGGTGAAAGAAAGGAATCACTAGTGAATATGAAATCAAAAATCGGTTTAGTTTGCTTGAACATAAAGATTCTTATTAAAATTTCTTGTACTGTAGCAAAATAAAAAAGACTATCATGATCAATATATCACGATAGTCTTTTGATTAGTTTCTGTAAGCAGCTTCAACACGGTAAATACGGTTACCTTTTGAAGAAAACTTTTCTTCGTATTCAGTCATAATATTTCCTTCAAAATCACTATTATGAAGATCTAGGCTTAAGAAATGCATTGTCATTCCGTAGTTCGCCATACTCATGATTGAAAACTCGAATAAATCTTGATTATCTGTTTTAAAATGAATTTCCCCATCATTTTTCAAGATTTGCTGATACATATTTAAAAATGTTTTATATGTTAATCGACGTTTTTCATGACGTACCTTTGGCCATGGATCAGAAAAGTTTAAATATACTCGATCTATTTCTCCGTCCTCAAAGAAATCCGTTAATTTTTGAGCATCTACATTTAACAGCTTTAAGTTCGGAACTTCAGCTTCAATTAATTTATCTAATGCATCAGAAATTACACTTGTATATTTCTCAATGCCAATATAGTTAATATGAGGATTGGCTTTAGCCATACCGACCATAAAACGACCTCTACCCGTACCAACCTCGATATGAATTGGTTGATCATTTTGGAAAACTTCTCTCCATTTCCCTTTTTGTTCAGACGGATTTGGAATTACATAATGAGCATTTTCTTTAACTTGATCTGCCGCACCTGGCTTATGTCTTAATCTCATAAGATTTTACTCCCTCTCGATTTTGCAATTTATATTTACTCAAAGAAAAAACCAAGCACTATGGCACTCGGTTATTCAGGTATAGTATAAAATCATTTCTTATAACACAAACTATTTCAAGTGTACTTAATAAAACAAGGATGTGAATTTATGCCTTTAAATCATGAACATCAATTAACCATTTTACGTGATATTTTAATGAATCACCAATCTGACTGTTGTGGAACTATATCAGAATGTGAGCAATTAGAAAGACTTGTTCAATCCTTATTAACGAACGACCAAATAACAGATGATGTAAAAAGCATGTTAAATGACGTTTATTATTATAGTCAGTCTGGAAAGTATTCTGCTGATTTAGATCAGCACATTACAAACCACCAAAATCAACTCTCTCAATGGGTGACTGATTTCAATACTTATTCTTAATCTATATGACAATTTCCGAGGAAATTTTTATTTAATCTAATATCTTCTCTAGCAGGCTCTTCATTTTTTGAGTCTGCTTTTCATTTTCACGAAGAGTGTACCATTTAATCCAAATGATTGTTTGAGCGACTACATACCAAGTCATTCGATTTAATAGGTCTTCAGTTAATTTTATTCCATAATTCCGAAGCCATTTGTCCCAATCGTTCTGTTCTACATATGTGAATAAAAACATGCCCAAATCAAATGCTTTATCAGCAATGATTGCCTCATCCCAATCGATTAAATATAAATTATTTGACTCAGTAAGTAACCAATTATGATGATTTAAATCACTATGACAAACGACTAAATCCTCTGAATCAAAAGATGGCATATTTTCCTCTAAATATTCGATGCCTTTTACAATGATCTGGCTTTGTGTAAACTCTTCAGTAAGATTTCCTACAATTGTTTGCAGTAATTCCTGAGGTTCTAATGGATTAATCCCCAGCTTCGTTAACATATATAACAATTCTTTGGATGAATGGATACGATATAAAAATTGCGCAACCCCTTTCGCAGAGAGCTCATAAGGTTCTAAACTGCGTGCGATTACCCACTCTTGAGCAGTAAGTACATCACCATTTTCTAGTCTTCTAGTCCAAACTAATTTTGGAACAAAACCAGCTGCTGATAACACTGCTAAAAAAGGAGAAGAATTTCGTTTTAGAAATAATCTCTTATCATTATTTTCTGCTATATACGCTTCACCAGTAAAACCACCGGCTGGCGAGATTGTCCATTCTTTTCCGAGTATTTCTTGTATATGATTATCCATTGTTCTTCCGTTCCTTGTGTTATATATGTTTGTATTTAAAATTATTTTATTACAAAAAGAAAGATAGCCTATTACAATCAGCTGTAATAAGCCATCTTTTACAAGTTTACATTGTTTAATTAGAATCTGCAAGTAGTTGCTAGTATTTTACTAATACAACGGTCGAAAGTGATGGTATTGGTAATTTTTTACATTCCACTTTCATCCCTTTATTAACATAATGATTATGACCATCCCATATATATTCCCAATTGGCTTCTTCAGTTCCTAAATCAATGTATTTATCAGTCAGACCATTATGAAATAACACCATTATCTCTTTAACTTGGTCGATTTCTTCTAATCCGCTAATCCGGTAACCAATTAGATCTCGATGAAAATTGACTGGCTTTACATACTTTTCTATTTCTTCTTTTAAAGAAAAACGGAAACATTTAAAGCGCTTTCGAATTGCGATAAATTCTTTAACAGTATTAATCGATGACGCTTCACGTTCTGCTCTTGCCCAATCAATACTATTAATTGTGTCGCCTGAATTATAACTGTTTTCTATACCTTTTTTTGTTCGAAAAAACTCCTGACCACTATGAAGAAACGGTACACCAAACGAAAATAATACAATGCTCGTTCCAAGGATATGCCTTTTCTTAAGTATTTCCTCACATTCTTTTTGATTGGAAAGCTTTAATCTGTCCCACATAGTGTGATTATCATGTGATTCTACATAATTTATTGATTGGTATGGCTCTTTAAATAAATTTACTTGTTTATTAATGCCAACGCTTCCTAAAAGTAAATCGGACAAATATTCATTATGAATATTATTACCTTGAATAAACCCAATTTCTTGAAATGAAAAAGTGCTTCCTTTTATTCCATCTCGAAATTTATCATTAAAAAACCCAACCATTGATAGTTGATGACTTTGGTTAATTGTAGCTTTTCGAGAAGATGGACTTAATGATGTATTTAAATCCCAACCTTCTCCAAAAATGATTATTTCTGGTTTTAAGATAGTCAGTTCAGTTACAATTTGATTCATTGTATCCGTATCCAATATTCCCATTAAATCAAACCTAAACCCATCAATGTCATATTCTTTAGTCCAATACTTTATTGATTGCAGAATAAAACGTCTAGCCATCAATCTTTCAGATGCAAAGTCATTCCCTACTCCTGTTCCATTCGATGGTAATCCACGTTCATCTTGTCTAAAGTAATATCCTGGCACAATTTTTTCGAAATGGCTAGTTTGTAATTCATAAACATGATTGTAAACAACATCCATAATAATCCGTAAACCATGTTCATGATAAACTGAAATAAGTTTTTTTAATTCATTTATTCTTTCGAGTGGTTCATCCGGTTTTAAACTATAACTACCTTCTGGTGCATCGAAATTCAATGGATTGTAGCCCCAATTATAGCTTTGGAAAGGATTATTTTCATCTATTCCTTCAAAATCAAAAAATGGTAATAATTCAATATGTGTAACTCCTAGCTTGCATATATAATCCAAACCTGTTGAAAAACCATTGTACATCGTATCTTTTTCATGAAACCCTTGAAAAGACCCCTTTTTTTGAATCCCACTTAGTGGATGAGAAGTAAAATCTCGAATACTGGCTTCATAAATAATACAATCAGTATACTTACTTGGTGGTGTACTATTTACTTTACTAACTTTGCTACTCTTTGATAAATCAATCACTACACTATGTTTACCATTTACAGTAACTGCTTTTGCATAAGGATCGACAGCTTCTCGCCAAATCAGATTCACACATACTAAAAAATTATAAACTAAACCGTCACAATCTCGATCGATTACAGCTTTCCATGTCCCTTTTCCATCACGTTCCATAAACATTTCGGTAAACTTTTCTTTTTCACCGTATTCCTGATACATTCTTAACTTAACCTTAGAAGCAGTAGGTGCCCATAATTTAAATTGTGTAGATTTACTAGAGTAAATCGCACCTAAATCCTCTCCATCATAGGCATATTTTTCATCAAAGTCCTTTGAACGAATAACTCCACCTACTTGTAAATCTGTGCGAATACCAAATTCATCTTCAATCTCATACTTTTTTTCTAACAAAAGGACTTCAGTTGTCAAAACAGTATATTTAAAAAATCTATCAAACTCTATTCGAGATACGACAGGAAGCCTAGTTTTCCGACCATCCTCTTCAATTAGTTCAAAATATGACTGCACGGTATGTTTGTTCGACTTGGGAATAATCATTGTTATTTCTTGAAATCCATCTATATAAGCTTCAAAAGCCCTTTTAATATGAAACAACGCTATTCACCATCCAGACTATAAATTTAAAACTTTACATTAAAACTACGCATTTTTCGTTATTTATTAAATCGATATGATTAGTATATTCACAAAGAGATCAAATGGATTCTAAAGAACAAATCCTTAATGATGTTACCTACATAATTTGAATGCCATTCATTCCACTTTAATGCTTCTTCAGAAAGTATTCATTAGTTTCTTCAAATATTTCTTTATTTCATCAAATTGTTCAAGATTTTCAATCTATTTATTTACTTTAAGTTAATTGATTCAGCAATATGGTAACTTGGTTTTTTTGAAGGTTGAATCTTATATAAAATTACTTCATTCACTTTGAATTTTAAAGGTTCTTCTTCCCAATTAAGTGGGATTTCAAATTCTTTATCGAACCTATCATTATATTTCTTTGCGATTGTAATATGCGGATTATATGGACGTTTATCAATTGAAAAACCGATTTCTTCACATATCTTACAAATTCTATTTTGTAACTCCATTAATTCAACACTATTCTCTATACCAAACCACCATACCCGTGGCTGTACAGTACTCCCAAAAATACCTAACTGATCAATCGACAAATCAAAACTTTTAAAATCGTTTAGCTCTTTTTCTAAATGATCCATGAGCTCTTCACTTTTTGAATATGTAACTGGACCTAAAAATGATAAAGTAATATGAAAATCATCTTTAAAAGTCCATTTCTTTAATGGTAGTTTTGTATCCCATTTTTTTGAATAATCATCTAAAATTTCTTTTATTTGTATTGGCAAAGGAACAGCAAGAAAATAATGTTCACTCAAACTACGCAATCTCCTTTTTATCTTTTATGTTAGAATCCTTCTTTAAGTATTGCATGATTCCAACTGCAACTATACTCAGAGAACCAAATAAAATATAAATTGCTTTAATTGAAAATGCCTCTGATATAAATCCACTTATGAAAGTACAGAACCATTCTCCCATCCCTAAACCTAAACCAGAATATATTGTAACAGCAGTTGCTTTTAAAGAATCTGGTGCTTGATCTCTTACAAACTGGAGAGCTGCTGGAATAAATAATCCAACCGATAGTCCTTGTGTAAGACAGGATAAAAAAAGAACCGATATTGGAGGATTTGTAAAATAAAAATACCATCTTAAAGCTGATACTAAAGCGGTTGCAATTAATATATTATATATCCCAAATCGATTAATTAATCTCTTTGCTACTTGCAAAAATGGTGCTTCACTACCTGCTGAAATTAGGAATGCAATACCAACACCTGTTAATGTTCCACCTAAGGATTGAATATATAAACCGAAGTAAGTATTATTTGCACTAATTGGTCCAAAAACTAAAAAGGCACAAATTAAAAATAATAAAAATCTTTTATTAGATAGCAAAATCGGAACACCTTTTAAGATTGGCTCCCTTTTGCTAATTGTGGTAGCGTTAGGAATAAAAATTGAAATACCTAAGCCAACTAAAATGCAAAAAGCAAATACGAAAAATATAATAACTAAACCAAAAATTTCAGCTAATCTTCCCGAAACTAATACAGCAAAAGCAAAACCAATTGAGCCATATAATCGAATAGCTCCGTAATTCCCACCAATTTTTTGGACATAATTCAGTGCAATACTATCTGAAAGAGGAATTAAAGCACTTTGTGTCATTGATAACATGATGACAACAAATAAAAGCATGCCATACGAAGTGATTGTAGAATAGAAAAGTGCAATTACGATTGTGGAGATTTGTGCTATAAGCAACATTTTTTTAGGATTAAGCGTCATGTCACTAACCATTCCCCATAAAGGCTGTGAAAAAATAGCAACGATCGGTGTTAGAGACATTAATATTCCAATTTGTGGAGTTGATAAATCCAACACATTTTTAAAGTAAGAAGAAAGTAAAGGTCCTAGCGATCCTATTGCAAAAAATAAACAAAAATAATAGCCCTTAAAAATTAGTAAGATGCTATTTTTACGTGCTTGTAACGTGTTCAAAATTATTCTCAACTCCCAAAAAAATACATAAAAAAGGGGAGGAACTTTTCTCCCCTTACTGACTAACCGAAAAACGCTCGCTTCACCTTATTTTCTCAAAAAATCGAGTCGTTTAATCAGTCTAAATCTTATTTTTACTTAACTAATTCCGCAATAGACTGTGCATAAATTGCAATTGCTTTTAATAAATCATCAATTTCAGCATATTCGTCTTTTTGGTGAGCTACTTCCGGTTTTCCTAAGAATAATGGTCCAAAAGCTACACCTGCACTTAATGAACGTGCGTATGTACCGCCACCAATTGTTAACAATGTTGCTTCCTCACCCGTTTGCTCTTCATATACTTTTTGTAAAGTTTGAATTAATGGGTGATCTTGTGGAACATGGTGAGGCTTCGAGTTTTTAATTTCATTATATTCAAAACTATATTTACTTCCACGTTCAGTAAGTGCTGAAATAACAAAGTCAATATCAGTTGTCACTGGATAACGTAAAGTTAAGCCAAATGAACCACCATTATTTTCTTCGTATTGCATAATTCCTAAATTAATTGTTAAATCTCCAGTAATATCATCATTAAATGCAACGCCCAAGTTTTTACCACGAGAGTCACCTTTGAAGTTTTCAACGATAAATGTTAAGAATCGATCAGCATTAACATTAAATTCAAATTGATTTAAGAAGCTTGCTAATGCAATACCAGCATTCTTACCTTTATCAGGCTCCATACCATGTACAGAAACGCCTTCTACTTCTAAAACTTTGTGTCCATTTTCTTCAGAAACTTGAGCTTTACAACCTAATTCACTAATATGCTTTGTAAATGCTTCTTGATCAAAATTTGGTCCTGAAACGATAGCTTTTGCATAATCAGGAACCATATTTACTCTTCTACCTGAAGAGAATGATACTAATTTATATTCACTCTCGTTATCTTCATTTAACTGCACTTGTTTGAAATTAATATCCAATATTCCCTTTTCAGCGTAAATAATAGGGAAATCTGCATCAGGTGCAAAGCCCATTGTTGGCATTTCTTCTTTTTCAAAGTAGTGATCAACACAACGCCATTGGCTTTCTTCATCTGTTCCAAGAATCATACGGACACGTTTATTAATAGGCAAACCTAATTCTTTCACAATCTTCATTGCATAATAAGCAGCCATTGTAGGACCCTTATCATCAATTGCGCCACGTGCATAAATATTTCCATCTTTAATAATTGCATCAAATGGATCATGAGACCAGCCATCACCAGCAGGTACTACATCTAAGTGACAAAGAATTCCTACTAGTTCTTCGCCGCTTCCCATTTCTAAGTGACCAGCATATCCATCAACATTTTTTGGAATAAAACCGTCTTTTTCACCTAAATTTAACATGTATGTAAGTGCTTCATTAATCCCTTTACCCATAGGTGCTTCTTTTGAAATAGTCGCTTCATCATAAACGCTTTCAATATTAAGAAGTTCAATCGTTTGCTTTAAATAATCTTCTTTACGTTTTAAAACTTCTTCCATCCAATTAATTTGTGTCATAGTAATACCTCCTTTAATATAAATAGTTTATCATCTTTTAAAATTTAAACATAATTTATTAATAAATGGAACGAAAAAAGAAGGAATATGACACTCTTTGTAGAATATATTACCTTAAACTTGCAAAATGATTACGTTTGCGCAAATTTTCATTAAATTTTTGTATTATTTTCATAAATTTCGTTATGAAACTACTGAAAAAGAGTAAAATGAAAATATAAGCTTAACTAGTAATATACTTAACTAACCTGTTATGAAACAATGCGGTAGGTAAAGGAGTGGTTTTTTGAATTCTGGAACTTCTCGAATGCTGACTCGAATTAAAGCCATTTACATGTATATTAGTGAAAATGGCACCGTTTCTACAAAAGACCTAGTGGAGGAGTTTGGTATTACACCTAGAACAATCCAACGAGATTTAAACATTTTAGAGTTTAATAATCTAGTTTATAGTCCAAGTAGGGGAAAATGGGCCGTAACAGGGAAAAAAGTAAAAGCTTCTTCGTAAAAAAAAGAAAAACAAAAACCTCTGATTGTCTTGTCTGACGTCTAATCAAGGGTTTTTGTTTTTCTTTTGGCTCTCTATCTAATATCTGATTTACGGTTGCTCGACTTCATTTTAGTCTCACCTGATCACACAAAATGCTCCGATAAACTTTATGTTTACATTCGATTCATCTAAACTCATTTAAAAGTAACACTTTATTTCTCTTCGTTAACCGACTTTAATAGGTCAATTTCTTCATCAGTTAGTTCTCTATATTCACCTAACTCTAAATCTTCATCTAACTTTAAAGGACCCATCTCTAATCTTTTTAAGTAAGTAACTTTCTTTCCTACTGCTTCAAACATTCTTTTAACTTGATGAAATTTACCTTCCATAATAACTAATTCGATCTCAGATTCTTCTCCGGATTCAAGAATTGTTAAATAGCCAGGTTTCGTTAAATAACCATCTTCTAGTGTTACGCCTTTTTCAAATGCTTTAATGTCAGCTTCAGTTACTACTCCGTCAATCGTTGCATAATATTTCTTTGGTACGTGTTTTTTAGGAGAAAGTAATTGATGTGCCAAATGACCATCATTCGTTATTAATAATAATCCTTCAGTATCTTTATCTAAACGTCCAACTGGAAATGGCTCGAAAATGATATCTTCATATTCTAATAATCCGATTACAGTTTCATGCTCAGAATCTTCTGTGGCAGATATAACACCTGGTGGTTTGTTCATCATTAAATAAACAAACTCTTTATACTCTACTACTTCACCATTTACCGTTACAACTTGCTGTTCAATATCAACATGCTCTTTTGGGCTTTTTACAATATTATCTCCAACCTTTACAACACCTTGTTTTAGTAGAGACTTTACTTCTTTCCTACTGCCATATCCCATATTGGCTAAAATTTTATCAATTCTCATTAATTAGCACCTTTTCTTTCTAAATAAAAATTCAAGAAAACTCGCCGATTAGCGAGCTTTTTTAGCGAAGTCAGAGGCGTAGTTGCAATTACACTAATTTCTGAAATTGGCTACTACTTCGTTTTTCTTCTCCGCTATCAATTTATACTTACTTTCTTAATGTGTAAAAAAAGGTGAACCATTACAAAAGAAGGTTCACCATATATTTTTATCCTCTTTTTCCAAACTTAAAACGATTATTTAAACGAGCTCCTAAAATAATTTCAAATAGGTTTAATTTGTATGCAACACCTAAATAAACAATGGCTCCTACAATTGCTCCAATGATGACAAGGAACATTGAAATTATTCGACCATCTTTATAAGTCCACCAGAATCCTAATAAGTATTCTACAGCAAAAACCGCTCCGGCCATTAAGCCAGATAAGATAATCATAAAGACAATCCTTCTAAACACTTTATTGAAAGAGAACTGCGCATTTTTACGAATATAATAGAAATTGTATACGATTGAAAATGAATAGCCTAATGCGGTCGCTAATACCGCGCCATATGTTTTAAATGCATAAATTAATGGTACATTTAAAACAATTTTTAATATTACTCCGCCTATTAAACCAATAATCGCATATTTTTGTTTATCTAAACCTTGTAAAATCGCTACATTTACCGTGAAAAGTGAATACAATAAAGCTACTGGAGCATAAAAGCCTAGTATACTTCCACCAAGTGTACTTTTTTGATAAAAAGCACTATAAATTGGTTCAGCCAAAACTGATATACCTACTACAGCAGGAAGAGTTAGGAAGAATACAACTTGGTAAGTTTGGGTAATTTGACTTTGTAGCTTTTTATGATTTTTATTTACGAAAGCTTCAGTTATAGCAGGAACAAGTGTTAAACCAAATGCCGTTGCTAATGAAACTGGAATCATTACTAGTTTGTGACTTGTGTATGAAAACATTACATAAGTATTCTCTGCAATATCTTTTAATCCAATTGATTCCATTGCTCTATTGTAAGTAAACTGATCCACTAACTGATATAACGGGATTGCAAGTCCAACAAACACATATGGAATTGAATAAGAAAATAACTCTTTAAACATTTCCATTTTAGTAGGATAGATTAATCCTTTTGATTTTGGAAGAAGTTCATCTAAATGAACTTTTCGCTTTCTCCAATACCATAGTAAATTTAAAATACCACCTACAGCACCAATTGTAGCTGCAAACGTTGATAACCCTACTGCTTGTGTAATTGTTCCACCCATAAATTTTAGAATGATATAACTTCCAACTAGTGTAAATACAATACGTACAATTTGTTCAATTAACTGTGAAACAGTAGTTGGGCCTGTTGATTGATGCCCCTGGAAAAAACCTCTATATAAACTTTGAGAAGGTACTAATATTAACGCAGTACTTACTATTCGCATAACTGTAACAACATCTTCTACACTATTACCTTTTGAATCCTTTGGAATCATAAGAGGTGCAATATAAGGTGCAATGATATATAACGTTAAAAACGAAAATATACCTGTACATATTAGGAGTAGCTGACTTGCATGAAAAAGCCTTCTACTTGTTTCATATTCTTCAATAGCATTGTATTTGGAAACGAATTTTGCTACAGCTAACGGAACACCTGCAGTAGCTATACTGATAAACAATGTATATGGAACATAACCATAATTATATAATGCAGAGCCTTTTGAACCAACTAGCGCATAAAAAGGGAATGTATAAATCATTCCTAGAAATTTTATTAAAAATGTACCAGCAGTTAATATGAAGGTACCTCGTAGCAACTTTGAATCTGACATAAACTGCCTCCTACCAATTCTCGATCAAACTAACTAATCTATCTTACCATATCATCTAAAAAGAAAAAATTAAAAAATGATAAGAAGTTGGAGCTTACTTGAAATAATGGTAAACTTACTAAAAGAAATTTGTAACGAAAGTAGTGAAATAATGGTTTATGATGTGATTGTAATTGGTGGCGGAACTTCTGGTCTGATGGCTGCAATTAGCGCTGCTGAAAACAAAGCTAAAGTACTTTTACTTGAAAAAGGAACTAAATTAGGACAAAAACTCCTTATATCAGGTGGTGGTCGTTGTAACGTAACAAATCGCTTACCTATTGAGGAAGTAATTAAACATATACCTGGAAATGGCCGGTTTTTATATAGCGCATTCTCTATATATAATAACGAGGATATCATACAGTTTTTTGAAAACATGGGAGTCGCATTAAAGGAAGAGGATCACGGGAGAATGTTTCCTGTGTCAAATGACTCAAAATCAGTGTTAAATGCATTAATGCAAAAACTAAAAAAGCATCATGTAGATATTCAAACCAATCGAACTGTTAAAGACGTAATCTATGAAGATGGTAAGGTAGTAGGAATCATATTGAATGATCGAACAGTCATTCACTCAAAAAGTGTTGTCCTTGCGGTAGGTGGTAAATCTGTTCCACACACAGGTTCGACAGGTGACGGATACGCTTGGGCAAAAAAAGCTGGTCATACAATTACTGAACTCTTTCCCACAGAAGTACCGATTACTTCAAGTGAAGAATTTATTCAAAATAAATCATTACAAGGCCTGGCTTTAAGAGACATAGAATTAAGTGTATTAAATCCAAAAGGCAAAAAAGTGATTGCCCATAAAATGGACATGCTCTTTACTCATTTTGGAATTTCTGGCCCTGCTGCACTGCGTTGTAGCCAATTTGTATATAAAGTACAACAAAAGTTTAAAACAAAAAATGTATCGATGGCGATTGATTGTTTCCCAGAGCAAAATGAAGAATCACTATTTCAAGAAGTAAACAGTATTCTAAAAGAAGAACCTAAAAAAGCGATTAAGAACGTACTAAAAGGTTATGTACCTGAAAGATATTTACTATTTCTGCTTTCAAGATGTGGAATTGAAGAGTCAACTCCTTGTAATGAAATTGCTACTATGAAATTAAGAGAGCTTGTCCAATTATTTAAGAGCTTTTCATTTGTAGTAAACGGAACTCTTTCAATTGAAAAAGCATTCGTAACAGGTGGTGGCGTTTCAACAAAGGAAATTCATCCAAAAGAAATGTCATCTAAAATCATGAATGGTCTTTATTTTTGTGGTGAGATATTAGATATTCACGGTTACACTGGTGGCTATAACATAACCGCTGCTTTGGTAACTGGTAGATTAGCAGGAGCATCAGCTGCTGAATACTCTCAAACGAATTTTTAACGAATAAACAAAGGACCGAACGAATACTTTTTTTCGCTAGGTCCTATAATCTTTACATATAGAAAAGCATAAGGATTGATCCATAAGAAACTTTAAAAAAGCTAAACTGTTATTCCCCAAGGTTATTGCCATAGTTGTATTCGAAAAACAATCAAACTGATTTTCTAGTTTTAACTTATGCTTTTCAATTATTATATTTTTCTTTGGCACAAATCCACCGTCCCTAATTTAAGGTCAAAGGCGAGCATTCGATTGTTCGTGTTGCAAGTTCACTAATAAATAGAATCGTCCATCCTCTTCAACATATCCATCTGCCAATTCGAAAGATTGTTTTAAGTCTTTAAAGTAAAACTTTCCAATTAAATACTTGGAAGAATACAATTCCATATGCCCATCTTTAAATTTACCAATTATTTTATCGGTAATATCAATTTTTAATGTTTTAGGCAAATCAACCCCCTCCTTTCTAACAAGCAAAGACCTCAATGAAAAAATATATGAGGTTCTACTTTAATATATGTCACAACTCCATGGTTAATATTCCTTATGCCAAAAAACATTAGCCTAATTTAAATCAAATAAATAAAAAATCCAACAAAAACGTTGGATTTCAGTAGTTTAGACAAAGTATAGACACAGACAATTTTTTTTATTCAATCTCGCCTTCCCAGGCCATCATTCCACCTTCCATGTTAATCGCCTTATAGCCTTGCTCATTTAAATATTCACAAACATTCTCACTACGAACGCCTGCCTTACAAATAAAAATGTATTCAAATTCTTTATTAAAAACATCTAATTTGCTAGGAATTTGCCCCATTGGAATATGAACTGCTTCTGGAATTTTCCCATACTCAACCTCATAATCCTCTCGTACATCTACTAAAAATAGCGTTTCTCCTGCTTCTAAACGCTCTTTAACTTCATTTGCAGAAATCGTATTCATCTTAATTCATCCTCCCTATATAGCAACATCTTAACAACTAATTATTTTCTATGCAAAAAGTACGTTTCAATGGATCAATTTACAGAAATGAAATAAAAAAAAGAAAAAACCTCATAAGAGGTTTTTCGAATTAACTATTTAGTTAGCAACGATATTGACTAATTTGCCTGGTACAGCAATAATTTTTCGAACAGTTTTGCCTTCAACTTGTTCCTTAACTGCATCGTCTGATAATGCAATTTGCTCCATTTGCTCACGAGAAGCATCTTTTGCAACAAGTAATTTTGCTTTTACTTTACCATTAATTTGTACTACGATTTCAATTTCGTCTTCTACAAGCTTAGCTTCATCGTATGCTGGCCATGTAGCATATGAAATTGAATCGCTATGACCTAATTTACTCCAAAGTTCTTCACCGATATGTGGAGCTACTGGTGCTAATAGTTTTACGAAACCTTCAACCATTTCTTTTGGTAATTGGTCAGCTTTATATGCTTCATTGATAAATACCATCATTTGTGAAATTGCAGTGTTAAAGCGTAAACCTTCAAAGTCCTCTGTTACTTTCTTTACTGTTTGATGATATGTTTTTTCAAGACTACTAGAAGTAAGACCTTCAACAATTTTATCTGAAAGTTCTTCGTTATCAGTGATAAATAAACGCCATACTCGGTCTAAGAAGCGACGAGAACCATCTAATCCATTTTCTGACCAAGCGATTGATGCGTCTAATGGACCCATGAACATTTCATATAAACGTAATGTATCAGCACCATGGCTAGCAACGATATCGTCAGGATTTACAACGTTTCCTTTAGACTTAGACATCTTTTCATTATTTTCCCCTAAGATCATTCCTTGGTTGAATAGCTTTTGGAATGGCTCTTTTGTAGGAACTACACCTAAATCATAAAGGAATTTATGCCAGAAACGAGCGTATAGTAAGTGAAGAACTGCATGCTCTGCTCCTCCAATGTATACATCAACTGGTAACCAATGCTTTAGTAATTCAGAATCTGCGATTGCTTCGCTATTATTTGGATCAATATAACGTAAGTAATACCAACAGCTTCCGCCCCATTGTGGCATTGTATTTGTTTCACGTCTTCCTTTTTTACCTGTTACTGGATCAACTACATTAACCCAATCAGCAATATTCGCTAATGGTGACTCTCCAGTTCCACTTGGGCGAATATCTTCTGCTTTTGGAAGAATTAATGGTAATTCCTCATCAGGAACAACTGTCATCGTACCATCTTCCCAGAAAATTACTGGAATTGGTTCTCCCCAATATCTTTGACGAGAGAATAACCAATCGCGTAGACGATAAGTAACTTTTTTCTCACCAGCTTTTGAAGAATCTAACCATTCAATCATTTTTCCAAGTGCTTCTTCTTTATTTAAACCGTTTAAGAAATCAGAGTTAACATGTTTGCCATCTCCAGCGTAAGCTTCATTTTGAACGTCTCCACCTTCAACAACTTCAATGATTGGTAATTTAAATTTAACTGCAAATTCGTGATCGCGCTCATCATGTGCAGGTACTGCCATAACTGCACCAGTTCCATAGCTTGCAAGTACATAATCAGCAATCCAAATTGGAAGCTTTTCGTTATTTACAGGATTTATTGCATATGCACCTGTGAATACACCAGATTTATCTTTCGCTAAATCAGTTCGCTCTAGATCACTTTTCGATTTAACTGAATCGATATATGCTTCAACAGCTTCTTTTTGCTCTACTGTAGTAATTTTACTTACTAAATCATGTTCTGGAGCTAATACAACATAAGTTGCACCGAATAATGTATCAGGACGAGTTGTAAATACAGTTACTTTCTCATCGAATCCATCAACATTAAAGTAAACTTCTGCACCTTCCGAACGGCCAATCCAGTTACGTTGCATTTCTTTTAAGCTTTCAGGCCAATCTAATTCTTCTAGATCTTCTAATAAACGATCAGCATAAGCTGTGATTTTTAAGATCCATTGCTTCATTGGACGACGTTCAACCGGATGTCCTCCGCGCTCACTTTTCCCATCGATTACTTCTTCATTAGCTAAAACTGTACCAAGAGCTGGGCACCAGTTAACTGGAACTTCATCTACATAAGCTAATCCTTTTTCAACCATTCTTAGGAAAATCCATTGAGTCCATTTGTAATAATTAGGATCAGTTGTATTTACTTCACGATCCCAATCATAAGAGAATCCTAGAGCCTGAATTTGATTACGGAAAGTATTAATATTCTTTTCAGTAAACTCAGCTGGATCATTACCTGTATCTAATGCATATTGTTCTGCTGGTAGACCAAATGCATCCCAACCCATTGGATGAAGTACATTATAGCCTTGCATTCTTTTCATTCTTGAAAGGATATCAGTAGCTGTGTACCCTTCTGGATGACCTACATGTAATCCCGCTCCAGATGGATAAGGGAACATATCAAGTGCATAAAATTTCGGCTTGCTTGTATCGTCAGTTGTTTTAAACGTTTTATTTTCTAACCAATACTTCTGCCATTTCTGTTCAATAGTACGATGATTAAAACTCATTTTATAGCCTCCTTATTTCATATAAATGGCTCGGCTGTGGCTTGCGCTTTAAAAATAAAAAAATCCCCCCATCCCAAAAGGGACGAGAGGATTTCCCGCGGTACCACCCAAATTAATGTAAAAATACATTCACTTGTTTCCGTAACGTGGAACACGACATTTATTACTTGGTAAAAACCGTTCACAAATGTGGCTTATGGGTGAGTTCATGAATAGAATGGATTGACTTTCACCAGCCGTCAACTCTCTAAACCTCTTCATATTCACTACTATTCCCAATCATTGCCGATCATTTAGATTTAATTTATACCATTTTATTATAACCAAAGAAAAAGGTCAATTATACATCGCCTATTTTTAAGAAGCAAAAGTTTGATTTTCAGCTTTTACTACTTTTTTTGCTAATCTTTCATAGAGCACAGAGAAAACCATGCTTATTAATAAAAAGACAACTAAAATGATAAATAATACTCTCATATTAAATGTATCAACGAGTGCTCCACCTATAACAGGTCCTAACATTCTTCCAACCGTTGCTGCACTATTTACAATCCCTTGATACATTCCTATCCGATCTTTTGGAGCAAGCATGTTTGCAATTGTTGGTACTGCAGGCCATACGAACATTTCTCCAATTGTTAAAATGATCATGCCAGCCATAAACATTGAGAACTGTTCTGCAGTACTTACAAAAATAGTCGAAACGATAAAGAATCCAATTCCAAATAACATTTGCTTTCTCATACTTAACGCATATTTACGAATAGCAGATGATATTACTGGTTGAGCTATTACAATAAGTGCACCATTTACAGTCCATAACAGACTATATTTTTTTAAGCCAATGTGTAGATTCTGCATTTCTGTAGCAATCGTAGTTTGCCATTGTACATAAACTAACCAACATAAAACGTACGCACAACAAACAATCATCAGAGCCTTCATTGAAGGAGTAAATGAAAATTTTTGTTTTTCTGCTTTTTCTACAGGAGAAGTTTCTATTATTTCCTTAGGTACTCCGATATCTCTAAATCCAAATAAAGCGACTAAGAAGAAAACAATATATAATAGCAAATTAGCAGAGAAAATATAATTAATATTAGCAGCCGCAACATATCCACCTAAAGCCGTACCAATCGCAACACCAAGATTTTGAGCTACATAAATTGCATTAAAAGCTTTACGTCCACCTTCTGGCCATGCCGCTCCAACCATTGCATACATTGATGGAAATACAATACCAACTCCAAACCCTAATATTACGAAGAAACAACTGTAATATGTCCAAGAATGATTAATAACCAAACCTAAAATCGACAAAAACGTAATACTAATACCAGTTAGGATTGACCTATATCCTCCAAATTTATCAAATAGCCACCCCCCCAGCATATTACCAAATACACCAGCCAATGAATTAAACATTAAAATAAGCCCTGCAACAGACAAGGACTTTCCTAAATATATATGGATGTATACTGTATTGAATGGCCATAAAAAAGAATTACCTGTAACATTTAAAATCATACCGATTAACAAAAACCATAGTTTTTTTGGCATTCCTTACTCCCCTCAAAGCTGTCCCTTTTTATCTATTTTTATCTCTTTAACTCATTAATTGTAGAGGAGAATCGACCTACTTTCAAGAGGCAAGCATTGAGTGCGGAGAGATAGGAAGGACAATAAACCTAGAAAGTATTAGGAAAGCATCATATAAACCCTAAAATTACCAAAAAACAAAGAAAAAAGAAGGCGCTGATGCCTTCTTTTAAGATTGCTTTTCTATTTCATTATCCCTGCTTTGATCTCTGTGGTTGACCTTTTTTAGCGTTATTTATTTTCACTTGATCTACTGCAGAAAGTTCACCAGAGAATTCTGTTTTTGTTTTATTTTTTGTTGTTTGTTCAGGGTTATTACTTTTTGATTTCTTTTTTACCACTTTTGGATTCCTCCCGAGGATTGCATATTCTTGTACGTATTCTTGCATATTCTAATCTCCTTTAGTGCGGAGTAATAATCATTTGATGTTGTAGTTGTGTTAATTGTCTACGTAAACGATAGAACTCATCTTTATTTTCTGCATTTGCAAGGTTTGCAACTTTTTCAAGCTCAATAAGTGCTTCTTCAATACCTGCTTGTGCTTGTGAATATTCAATATCATTATAATGCTCTTGTCTCATTCCAATTTCTAATTGTCCTACTGCGTAATCATATGCTTCTTTTGCTTTTTGTACTTGTTCTTGTCCGAAATTGCGATCTGTTATTCCCAAGAAAATACCTCCTTTGAGACTTTAATGAAGTATCCGCTATGTAGGTTACCTCAAAAATAGTATTTCCGAACCTTTCAATCGGAGTACAATTATTTCTTTACAAATAAGAAAGGTTTTTCCATTTGGTTTTCTTTTTAGAGCATGATAAAATCGATAATATTGACTTAAATTAAGGGAGGGATGAGGAATGACAAAAAACAATCCTTTTCCATATACAATAGATCATAAAAGATACCATTCGTGGAATTATCATTTAAGACAACAATTTGGCGAAAAAGTTTTTAAAGTTTCAATTGACGCTGGATTTGATTGTCCAAATAGAGATGGTTCAGTTGCGTTTGGGGGTTGTACTTTTTGTAGCGCATCTGGTTCGGGCGACTTTGCAGGTGATCGAGCTGAGGATGTTGTAACTCAATTTCATAAAATAAAAGATAAAATGCATGAGAAATGGCAAAACGGAAAGTACTTAGGCTATTTCCAAGCATACACAAATACTCACGCACCAGTAGAAGTATTAAAACAAAAGTTCGAACCAATATTAGAGCAAGAAGGCGTAGTAGGTTTATCAATCGCAACAAGACCGGATTGTTTACCAGATGATGTCGTTGAATATCTTGCAGATTTAAATAAACGAACTTATTTATGGGTTGAATTAGGATTACAAACTGTTCACGAAAAAACTGCAAATATTATTAACCGTGCACATGATTATAAAACTTACGTAGAAGGCGTAGAAAAATTAAGAAAGCACAACATCCGTATTTGTTCACATATTATTAACGGGTTACCTCTTGAAACACCAGAAATGATGATGGAAACTGCGATGGAAGTTGCTAAACTTGATATCCAAGGAATTAAAATTCACTTACTTCACCTATTAAAAGGTACGGCAATGATGAAGCAATATGAAAAAGGACTAGTTGAATTCATGGATTTTGACGCTTATATTAACTTAGTCGTTGATCAGCTTGAAATCATTCCAAGTGATGTAATCGTACATCGTATTACTGGAGACGGTCCACCTGACTTATTAATCGGACCAATGTGGAGCTTAAAAAAATGGGAAGTATTGAATGCAATTGATCGTGAGTTTGAACGTAGAAATAGCTGGCAAGGTAAATTCGCAAATAATCGAGTACAACTAACATGATTCTAGATCGTATTTTACCGTACGCTAGAAAGCTCCTCCAATCAACTGTTAAAGAAGGCGATATTACGATTGATGCCACAATAGGTAATGGTCATGATACAGTATTTTTAGCAAAATTGGTTGGTGAAACTGGTCATGTTTACGGATTCGATATCCAAGAATTAGCTATTCAAAAGACGTCTGAAAAAATAAATAATGAAAATTTAAGCACTCAAGTTACACTTTTGCAAAGAAGTCATGCAGAAGTAAAACAAGTAATTCCAGCTTCATTTCATGAGAAATTAAAAGGTGCAATTTTTAATCTTGGTTATTTACCTGGTAGTGATAAGTCAGTTGTAACAGTACCCGAATCAACCATTTCTGCAATAGAACAAATACTCGAAATGATGGCTCCTGAAGGGATAATCGTAGTTGTGATTTATCATGGTCATGAAGGCGGAGAAATTGAAAAAGATGCATTAATGAACTTTGCTCAAAACATCCCTCAAGACTTGGCACATGTATTAACTTATCGATTTATTAACCAAGCAAATAATCCGCCTTTTATATTAGCAATTGAAAAAAGGGCTTAAGAAAAAACTGTCTAATTTAAGACAGTTTTTTTCTTTTTTCAGATTGCTGAAAAATAAAATGGTCAATAGGGAAAACGGACATTAAATAAAATCTTCATACCCATTATAAACACCTTAAAAATTCATTAAAAATTCATTAATGGTAAATTTTTCTTTGGAAATTGGTAAAGATAAAAAAATCAAAATAAGAAAAGAGGTAATCAAAATGAAAAAAGCTATTTTTGCAGGTGCAGTAGTTAGTCTTTTTACACTTAGTACAATTACAGTAAATGCCGAAAACATCGCGGCAGCAAATTATTATGTCCATCCACATCATGATCACGATGCAACAACAGAAGAAGGTGAGCATCATAGACATCATCACCACCACAAAGCAAATAAAATGTTAGAAAACCACAAAAAAGAAGTTGTTAAGTATATTTCAAATTACTTAAATCAACCTGAAGCTAATATAAATAAAGCTGTTAAGCAACACAAAATGGAAATGAAGAAGTTAATATTTATTGCAGTTGTAGCAAAACTTTCAAATAAACCTTTGGAAAATATCATCGCTCAAAAAGGTAAAACAAATTCATTTAAAGAAATTTTAGATAATAATAATATAAAACGTGAGCAATTTTTTGAAGAAATGAAAAGAGTTCATCGAGATATATTTACTCAAATTGAACCAACTAAAAAATAAATTAACCCGAGCGCCCCTTAAGTTATTTTACTTATTGGGCCTTTTTTTTGTTTAAATTACTCGTTTTCTAAAGAAGTGTTATAAACAAACTATCAAGTTTTTTATTAAGAACATATCCTTTTTAGATATAACATAAAATTTATTTATCTAGTAACTTTATCGATCTATAAATATTTACAAAAAATTATTAATAAAATCTAATTACGGCGTATTCATGAAATTAATTGAATATTATGTAAAGATATAACCACTTAATTGATTTGTTCATACAAACCAATTCGTAGTTGATTGATCTATACCAACTCTAGGGGCGTGAAGAGTTGACTACAAATCTAAACAATATGAATAAAATATTTCGTAATGTTTTTCAATTCGTTTTACGGAATTCGAATTGGATATTATTATTGATTGGATTAATTGCGTTCATCAATTACTGGTCAGTTTTTTATCTTGTTTCATTATACAGAGGATTTCGTACTGAATCTTCACAAGTAAATCAGATGACCCTTTGGGTAATTTATGGGTATTTCTATGGTTTTTTCGGGAGTATGATTTTAATTTATGTACACTCTTTCGTCCTAAAACATATGTTATTTTTTCGAAAAATTAAAAGTGCCATTTCGTTTATACTCCTTCATTTTGCTTATTTTATTTCACTTATTTTATTAATTCTATTAAACTAATTTTCTATTTTAATTGTTAGCAATCTATTACTTAAGCTTGTTTTCTAATTCAATTTTAGTTTATACTTAGATTAAATTTAATGCATTGTTCGGAGGAGCCTGTCACGATAGGGATAAGTATGTACTATTTTACTTACCCTATTGTGGCAGGTTCTTTTTTTATGCGTTCAGACAGGAGATGAATTTATGCTTTACGTGCAACTTGCGATTATATTGATTGCCTCTAAAGTTTTTGGGGATTTAAGTACAAAGCTTGGTCAACCTGCAGTTTTAGGAAAGCTATTAATAGGAATCATACTAGGTCCAGCTGTACTTGGAATCATTACTGAAACAGAAACATTACATGAAATGAGCGAAATTGGTGTCATTTTACTTATGTTTATTGCAGGTTTAGAAACTGATGTAAATGAATTTAAACGAACTGGGAAAGCTTCTTCTTATGTAGGTGTACTTGGAATACTATTCCCATTATTCGCAGGTTATCTTTATGGTATCTCTATAAATTTAAGCCAATTTGAAGCTATTTTTTTAGGGCTGATTCTTTCTGCGACTAGCGTAAGTATTTCTGTGGCTACATTAAAAGAGATCGGTAAACTTAAAACAAAAGATGGTGCAACAATTTTAGGTGCTGCCGTAATTGATGATATTGTTGTCATCATAGCATTAGCATTTGTTATGAGTTTCAGTGGCAGTGCCGTTAGTTTACCAATTCTTTTATTTAAAAAGTTTATATTTTTTACATTTTCCATATTAATCGGTTGGAAGATTGTACCTTGGTTCTTAAAAAAGTTTATAAAACTAAACGTTTCAGAAACACTTATCTCTGCTGCTTTAATAGTATGCTTCTTATTCTCAGCCTTTGCAGACCAAACAGGAATTGCTGCAATAATCGGAGCTTATTTCGCAGGTATTTCGATATCCGTTACTAAGTTTAAACAAGAGGTTTTTGAAAAGGTCGAAACTATTGCTTACTCTGTATTTGTACCTGTGTTTTTCACTTTAATAGGTGTATCAGTTCAATTTACGGGGTTAAGTCATTCGATTCCGACTATTATTATAATAAGTATTATCGCTATTTTAACGAAACTAATTGGTGGGGCATTAGGAGCAAAACTTGCGGGATTTCCAACTAAAAATTCACTCGGAATTGGTTCAGCAATGGTATCACGCGGGGAAGTTGCCCTAATTATGGCATCAACTGGTTTAGCAAATAATCTTTTAAGTAAGGAAATGTTTGCGATCCTTGTTATAGTGGTACTAATCACAACAATTGTGACTCCACCACTTATGAAGTTATTTTTCACAGAGAAAAGTAAAGTTTTAAATGAAAATGTGTAAACAAAAAAAAGGATAGTTTTATTTACTATCCTTTTTTGTGTTTACCTGCTTATTCTTTTTTAAACTGATTCCTTCACCCTTTTATTACTCGCCTTTAACTCTTTTAATTTAAAATATAACTTTGCATTTCCGTAGAAAAAGAATGATGTCAAGCCACCGTTCTTAACAATCCCTCTTCTAATCCTTTTCATCTCGTCTGGCCCTGCCATTTTTTTATCGGCCAAGTAAATACCTAACAATCCTTGACAGATCATTCGATGAAAACGATAGTCTTTTAAATCTTTTAAGGCTTGATTACTCTTAGTTGAAAAATACTCAATCCTATTTAACATGACATCTTTAGAAGGGTAATAACTGCAGAAATTTAAATCTCCGCCTTCTTCGTCTTCCTTTTGATCAATTACATAATCTAGTAGTATATGAAGTCCTTGTACATAAGGGAAATAACTCTTATAAACTTGTTCAAATAATTTTTCAGAAATCACTTCGTTAAATGAATAAGAAACTAAACAAAAAATCCCAAGAGTTGAACCTGCGCACGCGGAGAATTCATACCATTCTAAGTCAGAAAGTTCTGGTTGATATTTTTCAAACCAATTTGTTAATCTAGGAACTCTCTCTTCTTTTTTTACATGCTTATGTATTTGTAACTTACAATAATAATCAGCAAGTTGGACTAAGTACTCTTTAATTCCCTCATAATGCTTCGATTGATTTAAACTACTATGACACTTTGAAACTAGTGCACGTAAATATCCACCATCATCTTGTTCTTCTCGGAAGCGATAATACATTTGATCTGATTTTTGACATTTTACTGCATCAATCATTGACTCATGTAATGCTTCAAAATCAACTGGATCAAGCGAAGTACTACGATCACATAAATTATCTAAGTAATCACTAATTGTTTGATATGCAACGATAAACTCTATTACTGGTTTTAAATTCTTTTCAGAAAGTAATGCTAAAATTGCACCACCTTCACAATGGAATGTTTTTGTATCAATACTCATTAATGCTTGTTTTCTAAGTTCTGGATCTGGAATTGTCGTAGCAAAATTTCGCCAATAGTTTAATTCCTGATGCACTAAAGGAAAAACACCTTTATAAACTTTCGGCATTAATTGTATTGGATTTTTAGGTAGTGACATTTTTTCACTCCTCCCTATTTTTCATTTATTACATATTGTTTAAATAAGTTATACTCATATTGAAGTAAATATTATGGAGGTGAACTACGTTGCCTTGTTGTTTAGACAAATTCAACTAAACAATCATCGTATTTTTAATATGCTTGGCAACGGTATAGTATGATATTACCATACAAAGGGAAGCAACCCAAAATCGAACCATCAGCTTTTATCGCTTCAACTGCAACTGTTACCGGTTCTGTCACAATTGGAGCAAATAGTAGTGTATTTTTTGGTGCAGTAATCCGCGGCGACGTTAATGATACAATCATTGGAAATGATGTAAATGTTCAAGATTTATCTGTACTACACCAAAGTCCAAAATGCCCTCTAATTTTAGAAGATGGCGTAACAATTGGACATAGTGTTATTTTACATAGCTGTACAGTTAAAAAGAATGCATTAGTTGGGATGGGTTCAATCGTTTTAGACGGTGCCGTAATCGGTGAAGGTGCAATGATTGGTGCAGGTAGCTTAGTTCCAGGCGGAAAAGTAATACCTCCTAACACATTAGCGTTTGGTAGACCTGCTAAAGTAGTTCGAGAATTAACAGAGGAAGACATCGTTGATATGGATCGAATTCGTAGAGAGTATGTTGAAAAAGGCCAATTCTATAAAAAAGTAGAAGAAGAAAATCTATCAAAGTAATTTGAGGATTTATTTACATATTAGTGCAAAAGAGAAGGACTGGATTTAAGCCTTCTCTTTTTGTTTTACTGATAATTTTATTAATTTCGGTCTTTTTTTTAATAATTTCATGTAATTACTGTTGTTTTGGCCCAGTTTATTTGTGGTCCTAATTGCAGTTTTACCGGTTTAATTTGTAGTTTTGATTTTTTAAATTGTAGATTTGCTAGTTTTATTTGTAGTTTCAGCTTTTTTATTTGCACCTTCAAGGATTTATTTGCACTTCACGTTTAATGCATACACTAATCATCCCCCGCTCCGATCCGTTTAATAAAAATTTACATATCTAAATTATTCATTTACAAAAGCTTCTATTTAAATCCATAAACCCTTTTTATAATGAAGTTACAAACCAGCATAATGGAGGATGAAAAATGAGCGCTATTCTTCAAAAGATTCACACATATGAATGTCAACTGTTTTATCGCGTTAATTCATTGTTCCAGAAGCGTTACTTGAATTTTTTCTTTCGTAATATTACACATCTTGGAGGAGCTACTTTTACAATTGCATCAGCATTAATTTTATTAATTTATTCCAATGGTGAATTACATGAAGCGTCAATCTTATGTTGTTGTACCCTTGCTCTTAGCCATATTCCTGTTCATTTTCTTAAACGTTTTTATCCACGTAAAAGACCTTATCTTAAACTAGAAGGTACTTTTGTTCTAAAGGACCCTTTAAAAGATCATTCCTTCCCTTCTGGTCATACAACAGCAATTATTTCTGTTGCACTTCCTATTATGATTTATTTACCATTTTCAGCATTTATTTTACTTCCTTTAGTTTTGTGTGTTTCTTTCTCTCGAATTTATCTTGGCTTACATTATCCAACAGATGTATTTTTCGGAATTTTACTTGGCATATTTACTACATTTATTTCACAATTTTTTATCTATCATTTGTAAGGGGGAGAAGTTATGAGAGTAGCTATTTTTACAGACACCTTTATTCCTCAAGTGAATGGTGTTGCCAAAACTTTAAATAGATTCACAAATTACTTAAAAGACCATGGCCATTCATACCATATGTTTGCTCCTGAGGACTACGGTTTATCTTCAACGGAAGATGTGACAAGATTAAAATCTGTACCATTTAAAATTTATCCTGAATGTAAAATTTCATTTCCAAACCTTTCTAAAATGAAAAAGACACTCAAAGAATTTAATCCGGATATTATTCATATCGCAACGCCATTTACTATTGGATTAAGTGGTCTCCATATCGCTAAAAAAATGAAAATTCCTTTGGTTGCTTCATACCACACAAATTTTGATCATTATCTTCAGTACTATAACTTAACATTTTTAGAAAATATTTTATGGAAGTATTTAGATTGGTTTCATAAACCTACTCAAAAAATATTTGTTCCTTCAAAGGATACATTCAATCATTTAGTGACAAAAGGTTTTAACAATCTCTCTATTTGGACCCATGGTGTTGACTGTTCAATCTTTCGTCCAACTTTAAATCATAGTGAAATAAAACAAAAATATAATATTACTTCTAAATATACGGTTTGTTTTGTCGGAAGAATTGCACCTGAAAAAGATTTAGAAACTTTATCGAAAATAATAAACTATACTAAACAACGTTTTAACAAAAATTTAACTTGGTTAATCGTTGGAGATGGTCCAAAAAAAGAAGAAATGATCAAGAAAACGGGTACTGATCAAATCATATATACAGGCTATCTTCAAAAAAAGGACTTAGTTGAGATATACGGTGTGTCTGATTTAATGGTGTTTCCTTCTGATACTGAAACATTTGGAAATGTAGTACTTGAAGCAATGGCATGTGGAACACCAGTGATTGGTGCAAATGCAGGTGGAGTTAAAAATATAATTAGAGATTATTCAACTGGTGTCCTTTGTGAGCCCCAAAATACATCTTCTTTTTGCCAAGCAATTGAGGATTGCTTACATGGAAACGAGATGTTGAAGCATATGTCAAAAAAAGCAAGAGATTATGCATTAACGCAAGATTGGAATAGTATCTTTAATAAATTAGTACTGGAATTTGAACTAATCTTTAAACCACAATCACCAATCCTCATATCTAAGAAAGCTTGAGATTTTTCTGGATTTCATTTTCTGAATATTTTAAATAAAACAACAAAAAACTTATCGGTCAGCAACTCCTCAAACCTCAACTTATGTGAATAATGAATAATTCAAAAACAAACAATATATATTGAGTAGTTACACTAGCGACTATTGTACAGTCGCTTTTACTTTTGGTACGTACTTTTTCACTTTGTAAAATTAGGAGGACAATAGATGAATATTTCATCGTCAAATAATTTTCAACTTTATGGTTTTAATAACTTAACGAAATCACTAAGTTTTAATATGTATGATATTTGCTTTACAAAAACGAAAGCAGAACGTGAAGCATATATTCAGTACATCGATGAACAATATAACGCTGACCGTTTAACAAAAATTTTGACTGAAGTTACGCATATAATTGGAGCTCACATTTTAAATGTTGCAAAGCAAGATTATGATCCTCAAGGTGCAAGTGTTACGATTCTCGTTTCAGAAGGTCCTGTCGATAACCCATCATCTGAAACTTTTTCCGAATCGCCTGGTCCATTACCGGAGCTAGTAGTAGCAGCTTTAGATAAAAGTCATATTACTGTTCATACCTACCCAGAATATCATCCGGATGATGGAATTAGTACGTTCAGAGCAGATATTGATGTATCTACTTGTGGAGAAATTTCTCCCTTAAAAGCCTTAAACTATTTGATTCACCAATTTGATGCCGATATTATGACAATTGATTATCGTGTTCGAGGATTTACTCGTGATGTTAGTGGTTATAAATTATTTATTGATCATGATATAAACTCAATCCAAAATTACATTCCTCAAAAAATAAAGGATATGTATCAAATGATTGATGTGAATGTGTTCCAAGAAAATATTTTTCATACGAAATGTAAGTTGAAACAATTTAACTTAGATAATTATCTTTTTGGCTACACAAAAGAAAAATTAGATGCGGATGAAATTTCAGCAATAGAAGAAAAAGTGAAGTATGAGATGGATGAAATCTTTTACGGTAAAAATTTGTGGAATGGTCCTGATGTGGAGGATATTGATGGATGATGGATCACAGTAAAACACCGCTTTTAACTGAATTAGTCCGATATGCTAAGGAAGATATTACAAGCTTCGATGTTCCCGGGCATAAAAGAGGTAATTCACTCGAGGAATTAAGAGAGCTTTGGAGTGATATGGCTCTTAAAATGGATGTCAATTCTTCAAAGCGTGTTGATAACTTATCGCATCCAACAGGTGTAATCCAAGAAGCCGAAACTTTATTAGCAGATGCCTTTCATTCAGATAACGCTTATATGTTAGTAAATGGTTCGACTTCTGGAGTTCAATATATGATTATGAGTGCACTTGAACATGGAGATAAAATTCTCCTGCCAAGGAATGTACATAAATCAGCGATAAATGCATTAATCTTAGCGGGTGCTAAGCCAGTATTTATTGAACCCGAAATCGATTATGAGTATGGAATTGTAAATGGCGTTTCAGTAAAATCTGTCCTACATGCACTGGATTTAAATTCGGATGTTAAAGCCATCCTTATTATAAATCCAACCTATTTTGGAGCAACTTCAGATTTAAAACAAATTATCGACATTGGTCATTCCAGGGGGATTCCTGTTTTAGTAGACCAAGCGCATGGTGCTCACTTTTCTTTTCACCCTGATTTACCAAGTAACGCTGCCCTTCTTGGCGCTGACCTTGTTACCCTTAGTTTGCATAAAACTGGTGGTGCTTTAACACAAGCATCAGTTCTACTACATAATGATGGGATCATTACTAAAAATAGGGTTCGATCTACAATTAATTTATTTCAAACAACATCTGCTTCCTATTTACTTATGTGTTCAATCGACGTTGCAAGAAAGAAATTAGTTTTAGAAGGTCAAGAGCGTTTTGAAAAATTACTCAATTTAACAAGAAAAGCTAAAGAAGAGATTAACTCCATAAAAGGATTAAAATGTATTACGCGAGATTCATATCGAAATGGCGTTGGAGTTTTCGATTACGATGAGTTAAAACTCGTTGTTAAAGTTTCTGATTTAGGAATGTCTGGTTTTAAAGTATATGACATGCTTGCGGAAGAATATAAAATTCAAATCGAACTTGCTGAACCTAATGTCATTTTAGCAATTATCTCACTAGGTGATAATGAAGACACCATTCAAACATTGATTGATGCATTAAGAGATATTAGTGATCGATATTACGGAAAACTTCCAAAACTTGAGACAGATATAAGTGTTGCATTAAAAAATCCTAAAATGGTCATGACTCCTAGAGAAGCGTACTATCATCCAAAACGTATTATTTCAATTCATGATGCTAGTGGATTAATTAGTGGTGAATCAATCATGATTTACCCTCCTGGTATCCCTCTTTGTATACCTGGTGAATTAATTTCAACCGAATTGATTCAGCATTATCTTTATTTAAAATCAGAAGGAACGATCACAATCAACGATGATGATGACCCTTATATAATAAAGGTCGTCGATCGAAGTTTGGAGGAAAATTTAATGGATTTATGGTATACAGAGAATCACCAAGAAGATACGAAGTTCTCCATAAAAGTTCAAGAACATATTCATTCTGAAAAAAGCGAATTTCAACAAATCGATTTCTTTAGAAGTGAAACATTTGGAACATTCTTCACCCTAGATGGATATATGATGGTGACTGAAAAAGATGAATTTATCTACCATGATATGATTACGCATGTATCAATGGCCGTTAATCCAAACATAAAAAAAGTACTTATTATCGGTGGAGGCGACGGTGGTACTGCTCGTGAAGTACTACGTTACCCAGGTGTGGAAGTTGTTGATATGGTAGAAATTGATGAGCGGGTTGTTAGACTATGCCAACAATACTTGCCTTTAACGGCTTCAAAATTAGATCAAGATAGTCGATTAACCTTATATTTCGAAGATGGTCTAAAATTCGTACAAGAAGCTGATGAAGGTTATTACGATCTGATTTTGGTAGATTCAACGGATCCAATTGGACCTGGTGAAGGGCTTTTTACTGTTGCTTTCTATAACAATTGCAAACGAGTATTAAGCGAAGAAGGTATACTAATTAACCAGCATGAAAGTCCATATTACGCTAGTTACGCCCACGAAATGAAACGAGCTCATTCCAAAATTAAAGAAACATTTCCGATTTCAAAAGTCTATCAATTCCATATGCCAACATATCCATCTGGACATTGGTTATTCGGATTTGCTTCAAAAAAATACGATCCAATTAAAGACATTAAAGCAGATGAATGGAATAAGTTAGGGATCGAAACAAAATATTATAATACAGACCTTCATGTTGGGTGCTTTATGCTTCCTACTTATGTAAAAAAACAATTAGATAATGAAGAGTAAGTCTGAAAAATCAAATTTAATATACTTTATATACAAACAAACTAAAACCAGCAAACTGCTGGTTTTTTAATTACAATTAAAAAAGCTGCCCCAAAAGTTCTTTTACTTTAGGGACAGCTCCATTTAATTACAGTACTTCATTATCCTTCGTTCCATTTAAAGTAAAACTTGCTGTAATGTTAGCGTTTAAAGAATGAGCTACTGAACAATATTTATCTTTTGATAATTTGATCGCTTTTCGAACTTTTTCTGTATCTAACTCTCCACCTAATATATAATGCAAGTGAATATCAGTAAATCGCTTAGGGTGCTCCTCAGCTCGTTCACCATTTACTTCAATTTCGAATGAAGTTAGTTTTAATCTCATTTTTTCAAGGATTAATACGATATCAATCGCTGTACATCCTGCTACTGCATTAATTAAAAGTTCAACTGGTGTAGGTGCACTATTGTCTCCACCTAAAGACTCGGCAGTATCCATTTTTATCTCATGGCCTGATGGTGCAATTCCTGAAAAGGCTAACTTACCATCCCATTTAATACTTGTTTTCATTCCCTATTCCCCCTCCAATAGATAAATTCTTTCATCTATTATTTTTTCATTTCTACTACTAAATAATGTGAAAAATCTTTTGATTTTATTTTAATATCTTCTTCAATTATTTTTGCAGCATCACTAGCTTCCAATAGTTCTCCATTCACAATGGCATTTCCTTCTAATAAGACTAAATACGCTTGTCGATCCTTTTTCATTTCAAAAGTAATTTCTTCATTTTCATTTAATGTAAGCGAGTAAATATTAGCATCTTGGTGAATTTTAATTGGGGCATTCCCTTCAATAGGAGATACCATATGATACCATTTTCCTTCTCTCTCTTCCCAATCTGATATTAAGTCACCGTAATTTGGAGTATGGCCTGCTTTGTCAGGAATAATCCATAATTGAATTAATCTTAATAAATCCCTGCCCATATTATGTTCACTGTGATACACACCAGTACCTGCACTCATGTACTGTATATCACCACGTCCTATCTCATGTTTATTCCCCATACTATCAGCGTGTGTTAAATTTCCATTAATGACATATGTTATGATTTCCATATCACTATGTGGATGAGTACCAAATCCTCTATGTGCTTTAATTAAATCATCATTTAATACTCTTAATACACCAAAGTTCATATTACTTGGATCATAATAATTTGCAAATGAAAAATGATGAATTGTTTTTAACCAACCGTGATCAGCGTGACCTAATTGTTTATTATTGATTTTTTCGAACATAGTTTATCGCTCCTTTAATTTTTATCTTTAATTCGAGATATTTATTTTAGAATAACCCATCTAGATATCTTATTAATCCATCTGTTTAATACGATACTTTCTATTTCATTTTACCGAGCTCTTAACTATATTGTATCAAAAAATATCTTTAATTCAAGATATTTTTTGTAGAAAGTTTATCTAAACTTTCTATCCAACAACTAAATATAAAAATCCATATGTGGTTTAGTTTGCTTATAATATTCAATTCGATCTCGCAGGGTACCAGTATGAAATTCGAATTTATGTCCATCTGGATCAGTAAAATAAATTGAATTTTTATCCCGTTTATCTCTTTCACGTCCATTTAAGATATTCACCTTAAGTTGAACTAATTTATCATACATTTTTTCAAAGTGGTCTTCATCGATCGTAAAAGCCATATGAGTATATGAATGATGAATTTCATTTCTAGGAATAGCTTTCTCTTCATTTAATGCAAGCCATATTCCATTCAAGTCAAAATAGGCTGTTGTTCTGCCTTTTACTAAGAGAGTTGCATCAAATATGTTTCTATAGAAGTCGATTGCTAGATCAAGATTAGATACTGAAAACAACAAATGATTGATTCCTTTAATCTCCATTTTTATTCCCTCGCTTCATACCTAATTATAAATATTTTACTAAATCCTCCATTCAAACCATTTCCCATGCCCTTCTGTTTCACCAATTATTTCTTCATGCTTTACCCCATCAATATAATAGTCAAGATGTAGCATTCGATCCCAAATATTGTTATACAGATGAAACACATCCCTATTTTCACCAATACCTTCAATCGTTTTTAATAAACTTTGTTTTCCCTCTACTGGTATTTGATTTGCGACATGTGTATGAAAAATACATAGAATGGAATCATTTGATAGTTGTTTAACTACTTCTGGAAGTAGTTTAATTCCATCTGCTTCTATTAAATGGATATCATTTTCCTTCATACTTATAACGGCTTTTTCAAATAATTCTCTTCGTTCAAAATGCTCCGGCCAAATTAAAGCCTTTAACCATAGATAGTCTTCTTCATTTGATAAATCATTTACGTGTAAATCTATTCCATATCGATCAGCAACTGGAGGCACTTTGTCTAATAATGGGTCAATAGTAGAACCTTTATCTTTTACCTCTGAATCGATTAGGACATTAGATTTTATATTTCCATAAATAGTTTCGCTTGAGCTATAAGAATACTTATATTGATCCCATAATAGTTGAAGACCAGCACTAGTTCCTATTTCTATTAATGAGATTGGTTTATTAACCTTTTGATAAATGTAGGAAAAGCATGGATAAAGATATGCACAACGTCTAACTTCATTTGTTTGAACAATTTTCGTTTGAATAAGCTGAATAATTTCGTTTCTAAATTTTTTACAAAAATCCTGAAAATATGGATAAGAATCTTCTAATTTTTTTGGCCTTTCTACAAGACTTGGATAGTAATCCTTCAACGGATGATGATTACCATTCATTAATAAATAATGAATCGAACCTAATAATAAATTAGGAATAGGCTGACCAGCTTCCGCAAAAGTACACAAATCAAGTATCTCTTCGTCTTCTGCAATTTTTAATGTTGAACTACTCACCACTTAACACCTTTACAGGTTGTTTGAAGTGGGAGATTCTTGGGAACAAAGCATACTTGCTAGTGTTATTTCTTTGCCAGCTGAGGTTTCTCTTATTTACCAAGCTATCCCCGTAGATTCCTACGGTTCTATGATTATTTAGACCAAAGCCAATGTTCGTAAGCCTTCAGCTAGAATATTTTTACTAGCATTTAGATCTCGATCGTGATGTTGATGGCAATTTGAACAGGTCCATTCCCTGATTGCAAGAGATTTCTTGCAATCTTGGTGCCCACAATCAGAACATATTTGGCTGGATGGAAACCATTTACTTACTTTCATGATTGTTTTACCATACCATTTAGCTTTGTATTCTAATTTAGATACAAATGCAGACCATGATACATCAGAAATCGATTTGGCTAATTTGTGATTACGTAACATTCCATTCGTATTCAGGTTTTCGATACAGATTAGATCGTGGTTTTTGATTATTTCTGTACTCAACTTGTTAAGGAAGTCATCACGTTGATTCATTACTCTTTCGTGTAATCTAGCGACTTTTCGTTTTTGTTTCTGATAGTTTTTTGCATCAAGAAGGTTAATCCCATTCTTTTTAGCATGTAACGCACGTCTTGAAAGTTTTCGCTGTTCACGTTTTAGTTTCTTTTCCATTTTGGCAGTAAATTTATTGTTGTCAATTTTGCTTCCGTCAGAAAAAATGGCAAAATCAGTGATGCCTAAGTCGATACCAATCGATGATTCAGCTTTCACCAGTGGTAGTACGTCTACTTCTGCAAGAATGGATACAAAGTATTTACCACTCGGAGTACATCTAACGGTCGCATTTAAAACACGACCATGTACTTCGCGACTTTTAGCAAAGCGAACAAGACCAAGTTTAGGGAGTTTTATTTTGTTTTCGACAACGGCAATATTTCCATTCGTCTCTTTTGTTGTATAGGATTGAACGCGATTCTTTTTAGACTTAAAGCGTGGTGCTTTATTCTGCATTTTGAAGAATCTTGAATACGAATCTGCGAGGTTTTTCAGTGAGGATTGAAGAGCTATACTGTCAACTTCTTTGAGCCATACGAATTCTTTTTTCAACTTTGTTAATTCAGCAGAACAAGAATTGTACGTTAATCCTTTGCCAGTTTCTTTGTATGTGTCGTTCCATTGTCCTAAAAAGTGATTGAATACAAAACGACTACATCCAATCGTTTTGGCGATTAGAGTTTCCTGTTCTTTAGTTGGATAGATACGGAATTTATATGCTTTATTGACTAGCATTGTTTTCACCTCACTTCATTCCTTGATTTTCAATCTATCTCTTAACTACATTGATGGGAGAACCACCAGTAATTAGTAAGCAAAAACTTCTTGGCCAAAAAAATTCTTCACATAGCTTTTTTCTAATTTGTGGAAAGGTACGTTTGACATGATTATTGCTTTCTAATTTCACTTTAATATCAGCCTTTCTTTTACTTAAGACTGAGCATAGCATTGAGCTATGAACCAGACAACAAAAAAGCTTTTAGACATACGCACTCCTAACCGACGTTCATCTCCCACCTATTACTGGTGTTATCAAACCTTCACGTAATTGAGGAAGGAATCTTCTGTCGGATAATGATAAATATTCATATAATCCACTAGAATTTTCACATTCATTTTTTGCAAATTGCTTAAAACGTTGCTTCAGCTGAATATTCATATCAATCATCCTTAATATTTTTATTTTTCAAACTTCTATTTACATAATTTTACCATATTATATAATTTCCTTAATGTACTATGTTTTGTTGATCTTAAATCTAATACTATGAGGTGATTAATTGATGTCTAAACCAAATTCAAACGAATATAATCCACACTTCAAAGGTTATATTGAGCTAGTTCCTGAAGGGGACTTACAAACTATTTTGAGGAAGCAGTTAGATGAATCAATAAGCTTTTTTAAAGCAATCTCTAAAGAAAAATCCGAATATCGTTATGCGGAAGGTAAATGGAGTATTAAGGAAGTTCTTGGACATTTAGTCGATACTGAGAGAATAATGTGCTATCGTCTATTGGCAATTGCAAGAGGCGAGCATACCCCATTACCATCGTTTGATGAGAATGCCTATAATGATCATGCTAATTTTAACCGACTTGAGCTAGAGAAAATTATTTATGAATTTCAAACTGTTCGTCAAGCGACTTTATCTATGCTTGAAAATTTATCTAATGAAACATTAGAAAATGAAGGTAATGTTCTAAATCACCCAACGACACCTCGCGCTATTGCTTATATTATTGCAGGACATGAGTTACATCACTTAAAAATCATCAATGAACGATATTTTTAAAATAGAAAGAGCAGGAAAATCCTTTTCCTGCTCTACTTTGTAAGATTAAGCAAATCTACCCTGTAATCGATTTACTTCTGCGATTACTTTTTCTTCATCAATTGTTAAGCTAATACGGTCTTTTACGATTGCTTTCCCATCAATGAATACATCACATACATCGCTACCACGTGCAGCGTATAGTAAGTGTGAATATGCATTACTTAATGGTTGTAAATGCTCTTTATCATATGGATAAATTGTAATAAAGTCTGCCTTCTTATTGGCTTCAAGTGAGCCAGTATGCCCCATTCCTATAGCTTCTGCACCACCTCGAGTAGCCAATGTTAATGCAGTTTGTGCTGAGAATTTCGTAGCATCTTTATACATTCCTTTTTGTAGAAGAGCAGCTATTCTCACTTCTTCAAACATGTCAAGATTGTTATTAGATGCTGTGCTATCCGTTGCTATACCTACTTTTATTCCGGCGTCTAATAAACTAACCACATCAGCAACCCCAGAACCTAACTTCAAATTACTAATTGGATTATGGGCAACTCTTACATCATATTCCTTTAGAATTGCTCTTTCTTCATCATTAAGAACTACACCGTGAGCCATTACTGTCGGCTGATTAAATACACCTAATTTGCGAAGATGTTCTACAGGTCTGTTCGAATAACGAGTTTCAATATCTTGAATTTCAAAATCTGTTTCAGATACATGAATGTGCATCATCAGATCATTTTCTTTTGCAATACGTGCACTTTCGATTAGAGCTTCTGGTGTACAAGCGTATGGACTATGAGGTGCAACCATCGTTGTTAGACGGCCCTCAGCAAACCTTTTGTAGTCTTTTGAAAATTGCTCAGCACCTTTAAGATTCAATCTTTGCTCTTCTTCTGTTCCAAAGCTAAATATTGAATATGAAAATGCTCCTCTAATTCCAGTTTCACCAATTGTCTCCATGACAATATTTGGATCGATTCCATTAGGGTTAAACATATCTGAAAATGTAGTAGTTCCCGACTTAACCATTTCTAAAATACCAAGCTGTGCACTTACCGAAGCAATTTCCGTTGTATATTGTCTTTCGATTGGCCATATTTTAGTTTCTAACCAAGGCTTTAGTAGCATATCATCTCCAATCCCACGTAAAAGCGTCATAAGAATATGAGAATGTGTATTTACAAGTCCTGGCATTACCCATTTCCCTTGAAGATTAACTACTTGATCCGCATCCTTCATTAATTCTTCAGAATGATTCCCGACATAAGTAATGAATTGATTTTGTACAATCATCATCCCATTATCAAAAATTTGATTCTCCTGATCCATTGTAAAAATTGTTGCATTTATATAGACTGTTTTCATTATTATTTCCTCCCTAATCCTTTTTAAATTATTTGAAAATAAAAAAAATCCTGATTACGAAGAAGGATGTAAATAAAATTACATTCTTTTTCGTAATCAGGATTTTACGGTTCCTGGTAGAGACCCTCATACCATATCAACGAGGTTATACAAGTTTTGTATGTTGTTATAATAAAACATAATATATGATTAGTAAGTTATGTTCAAGTATTTCCATAATTTAACAAACACGAGAAGTCATCATCAAGATTCCTCCCCTTTGATATACTCTCTACTCTAATTTGCCAAGTATTTTTATGATCTTGTGCATTGAATAATCTAAATCAAGCAAGTCCTCCTCGTCAAGTTGACCAATCCGCTCACAAAAAATATGATAAAAATCTTCCCATCGTTTTGTGACAACGTTTTTTCCTTTTTCAGTAAGTATAATTTTTACACTTCGTTTATCATTCAGATCCTGAATTTTAGATACATATTCTTTTTCTTCTAATTTCATAATTAATGGAGTCATTTGCTGTTTTGAAATACTTATATTTTGAGCTAGCTCTGTAATTGAGATTCCATCTACTGTTTGAAACAATTCTTCTAGTATATGACTTTGTAAATGCGTTAACTCGGACTGCTTATTCTTTAAAGAATTTTTTGAGCTCGGCTTGTTAAACTTATTAAAAACTAGAGGAAGTAGTTGGATAAACTTCTTTGCAATTTGATGATTTGAATTCATTTTATAAAAACCTTTCTAGAAAAAATTTCAAAATTGACATATAGTAAATAAAAGTTTATTATTTATTCGATAATATCATATTTATATAAATAAAACCAATTTAACAAGTAAATATTTATTTACTATTAAACTGAAGGAGTGATACAGATGAATTCAACTGGATTAACTTTTGGTATCTATCCACTTAGCGTAGCTGGTACTCCAATAGGATTAGCTACAGGTCCCGATGATAATTATGAAAAAATATCATCTGCTCTTAAAGAGCTAAAGGGTAATACTAATCAGCTTTTACCAAGAATGTATGCTGTCTATATGGGACCAGAAACAGAAGAAAGAGTATTTAACGCTCTAAATCGATATAAAAACGCAGGTTTATTAGGTGATTTAACAATTGGCTGCCTCATGGATCCAAGCCTGTCACTGGATTATTGGTTGAATTTTGTTCGTAAAGTAATTAAAGAATTTGGCATCTTCCTTGATTCAATTCAAATCACGAATGAGCCTAATTTATCGTTTATGGATGGATCTAAACCATATGTATTAGAAGCGCTTGTACAAGGTGTTCTAACTGCAAAAAAAGAAATTGAAAAAAGAAATTTACCTATTAAAATTGGATTTGGCTCTGTACCTGAGGGAGAAGAGACAATTCCACACTTTTGGGAAAATCTAATAAAAATTGGTGGGGACGAATTAATTCATTCAATTGATTATGTAGGTCATAATTTTTATGTGGATGTATTTGAGGAACCATTAAAAATTGAGGAAGTTGCTGTTTCAGTAGAAAATATACTACGAAAATTTAGAGAAACATTGAATAGTAATGGTTTCCCTTCCACTCTTCCAATTCACATTACAGAGAATGGATGGCCAACCGGGAAAAATCCGTTTATCCAAATTGAAAGGTCATATGAACAACAATCAATCGTACTCGAGAAAATTATTCGAACAGTCTATTCATTGCGTCAGGAACTAAATATTACTCATTATGAATTTTTTGGTTTAAGGGATGCTGATAGTTCCAAAGACGACCTATTTCATCAATTTGGAATTATGAAGGATGATTATACTATTAAGCCTGCTTATCTAACCTTTCAAAAATTAATAAATGAATTAAGCGTGTAAATCATTACTTCTATAAATTTGAATGAAGTTAGTCAATTCGTTAAGACTAAAACGACGATGAGTTTCATCGACTTTCTACTATTTATATTGGAGGTAATATAATTGAGCAAAAAAGATAAACCACTCATAAATGAAGAGCAAATGAAAATACAAGCAGATCTTAATAATCTCGATCCAGGGCATTCTGTGGATGAGCACCGTAAAATTGAAACGACTAATATAATATTAGCTGGAGAAGAAATCAGACAGCAAAATGAAAACTTATAAAAGAAATCCCTCAAAAGGTCATTTTGAGGGATTTCTTTGTGTAAATAAAGTTAAAAAGTTGTACTTGTCTTTCGAAGCGCAAGTGTTACCTAAAATTGTAGTGAACATGGTACAAGCAGGCGATTTTAACGAAGAAAGCTAGAGTTTGTCAACAGTCTCATATCCCTCGAATGTTAATAACGACATTCCCCTTCTTATGCCCTTTTTCAACATAACGATGGGCTTCCACAATTTGATCAAGTGGGTATTGTCGATCAATAACAGCTTTTAACTTATCCGCTTCAATCAGTGCTTTTAAATAGTTTAAATCTTCATTGTTCATATTTGCTAAACCAAGTATTGCCTTTTTGTTATCAAATAAATTACTCCAAATCGCTTGAAAATAAACTGAAAGCTTCCATACTGCACTTAATAAATAGACGCCATCTTTGTTAAGCAATCTTTTACAATTTGAAAAAGAGCTCTTCCCTACCGTATCAAAGATAATGTCGTAAGTTTTCTTACTCTTAGCAAAATCTTCATTTGTATAATCTATAACTTCATTTGCTCCTAAAGATCTCACCAATTCTAAATTTGATGTACTACATAATGCAGTAACTTCTGTACCAAAATATTTAGCTAGCTGAATTGCATAGGTTCCAACACTTCCTGAAGCACCATAAATAAGTACTTTTTGTCCATTTTGAATAATACTTTTCCTTAGAAAATGTAATGCTGTAATCGCCCCAACAGGTACTGCTGCAGCTTGCTCAAATGTCATATTTATTGGTTTTTTAGCTAGAACACCATCTTCATGTAAAGAGATATATTCAGCATTAGCCCCAAAAGTAAATCCACTATACCCAAAAACTTGATCACCTGTTTTAAAATTTCTTACGTTTTTGCCAACTGTTACTATTTCTCCCGCAAGCTCACAACCTGTTATTTTATTTTTCGGCTTGGTAAGGCCAAACATTAGGCGGGAAGGCAGCCAGTACATATATGGAAAATCGGAACTTCGAAGTTTTACATCACCTGCTGTAACAGTTGATGCATGTATTTTAATTAATACTTCTTCATCTTTTAATTTTGGTTTTTCAACTTCTGTTATTTGAAGAACTTCTGGTGGACCATATTTTGTACATATAATCGCTTTCATAGGTTCCTCCATTACAAACTTTAATTCAGTCATTTAAACCTATGAAAAATGATTTTTAAGTATACCTATATGTAATGTAATTCGTAATTCTAATTAAACAAAAAAGACTGAATATAGCATATGCCATATTCAGCCTTAATCATTTTATTATAGACCTGCTTCAGTTTTTAAAACTTCTGCTTTGTCAGTACGCTCCCAAGGAAGATCGATATCTGTACGGCCAAAGTGACCATAAGCAGCAGTTTGTTTGTAAATTGGACGACGTAGGTCAAGCATTTTAATAATTCCAGCTGGACGTAGGTCGAAGTTGTTGCGAATTACTTCAACTAATTTTTCTTCTGAAACTTTACCTGTACCAAAAGTATCAATAGCGATTGAAACTGGTTTAGCTACACCAATTGCATATGCTAATTGAACTTCAGCTTTATCAGCTAAGCCAGCAGCTACGATGTTTTTCGCAACGTAACGTGCAGCGTAAGCAGCAGAACGGTCAACTTTAGTTGCATCTTTACCAGAGAATGCGCCACCACCGTGACGAGCATATCCACCGTAAGTATCAACAATAATTTTACGACCTGTTAAACCTGCATCACCTTGAGGTCCACCGATTACGAAACGACCTGTTGGGTTGATAAAGAATTTTGTGTTTTCATCAATTAACTCAGCTGGTACAACTGGTTTGATTACAAGTTCTTTAATATCATTTTCAATTTGAGCTTGAGTAGCTTCTGGACCATGTTGTGTTGATACAACGATTGCATCAATACGAACTGGTTTGTTGTTTTCATCATACTCAACTGTTACTTGAGTTTTACCGTCTGGACGTAAGTAAGAAACTGTTTCATTTTTTCTAACTTCAGTTAAACGGCGTGCAATTTTGTGAGATAATGAAATTGGAAGTGGCATTAATTCAGGTGTTTCATTAACAGCAAAACCGAACATTAAACCTTGGTCTCCTGCACCGATTGCTTCAATTTCTTCATCTGTCATGCTACCTTCACGAGCTTCTAATGCTTGGTCTACACCTAAAGCGATATCTGCTGATTGCTCATCAATAGAAGTTAAAACTGCACATGTATCTGCATCAAATCCGTATTTTGCACGGTCATAACCGATTTCACGGATTGTTTCGCGAACGATTTTTGGGATATCTACATAAGTAGAAGTTGTAATTTCACCTGCAACAAGTACTAAACCTGTTGTAACTGAAGTTTCCGCTGCTACACGAGCATTCGGATCATTTGCTAAAATTGCATCAAGAATTGAATCTGAGATTTGGTCACAGATTTTATCTGGATGTCCTTCTGTAACTGATTCTGAAGTAAATAAACGACGTTGTGACATTGAGTCCCCTCCTAAATTGAATTGACGGATCTCTTTTTTCTCAACATAAGAATAAAAAGTTTGTTCCTATTCCTATGTTTCCCATTTAAGATAAAGATAACTCAGTGTAAATTACGAAATTGCCACTGTATTTAAGTTTTGAGCAAAAAAAAAGCCTTCCTCTTATCAAATATTACCTGAGGAAAGGGTTCTTGGTATTTGCCTTTCGCTCTTATCGTCCAAGACATAAAAAATAGTCTTGCATCAGGTTCAGCACCTTTCACTAAAAGTGAGGTTGCTGGGCTTCGTAGGGCCTGTATCCCTCCACCTACTCGGGATAAGAGAGTATCCGTATGAAAAGTATCATATTAAAATTTCACTTTCTTGTCAACAATTTTCATCATAACTTAGACATAATTCTACAATAACTTTATCCCTACATTCATTTCTATTTAATGGGAAATTACTAATTATTATACTTACATTTAAATAACTTACTTCATTTAATAAGTAAATTTTGCTCAAATTTATTTTTTAATCAAATTCATAACACATTTTGCCAACTAATAGTATACACTATTAAAATAAATGTGTTATACTATTTATCGAGATACCTACATGGCAGACAAATTATATTTAAAGGATGGTATTAGTATATGAAGACAGTTGATGTAAACTTTGAATTAAACGAATTACTTACTAGTAATCAAATGTATAACCAACTAAGCGTTTCTGAGTTAGTTGAAAAAGTCCTAACAAGACAAGAAGGAATTTTAACGTCAACGGGAGCAGTTAGCGTTTCAACAGGCAAATATACTGGACGTTCACCTAAAGATAAATTTATTGTTCAAGAGGCATCTGTTGAAAATTTAATCGATTGGGGTTCAGTAAATCAACCAATCTCTGCTGACGTATTCGAAAAATTATATAGCAAAGTACTTAACTACTTAAAAGATCGTAACGAATTATTCTTATTTAAAGGATTTGCTGGTGCAGATACTGAGTATCGTTTACCTATCCAAGTAATTAACGAATTTGCATGGCACAACTTATTTGCTCATCAATTATTTATTCGCCCAACTGAGCAAGAACTTACAACACATGAAGCAGAGTTTACAATTGTTTCGGCTCCGACATTTAAAGCAGACCCTGTAGTTGATGGAACAAATTCAGAGGCATTTGTTATTGTATCATTTGAAAAGAAAATAATCTTAATTGGTGGTACGGAATATGCTGGAGAAATGAAAAAATCTATTTTCTCAATCATGAATTTCCTATTACCACAAAATAATGTTTTACCAATGCACTGTTCTGCTAACGTTGGTAGCGAAGGCGATGTAGCATTATTCTTTGGACTTTCAGGAACTGGTAAAACTACATTATCTGCAGATGCAGACCGTAAACTAATCGGTGATGACGAGCACGGCTGGTCAGATAATGGTGTATTCAATATTGAAGGCGGTTGCTACGCTAAATGTATCAATTTAACATTTGAAAAAGAGCCACAAATTTTCTCTGCAATTAAATTTGGTACAGTTTTAGAAAATGTAGTTGTTAAACCTGATAGCCGTTTAGCTGACTATGATGATACAACTTTAACAGAAAATACTCGTGCTGCATACCCAATGCAAGCAATTCAAAATATCATTGAGCCAAGCGTTGCTGGACATCCACATGCAATTATCTTTTTAACTGCTGATGCATTTGGAGTATTACCTCCAATCAGTAAATTAACAAAAGAGCAAGCTATGTACCACTTCTTAAGTGGATTTACTAGTAAATTAGCAGGTACTGAGCGTGGTGTTACTTCTCCACAAGTAACATTCTCAACATGTTTCGGATCACCATTCTTACCGCTTCCAGCTGTAGAATATGCAAAAATGCTTGGTGAAAAAATTGAAAAGCATAATGTAAATGTATTCTTAGTAAACACTGGTTGGACTGGTGGAGAATACGGTGTTGGTAAACGTATGAATCTATCTTACACAAGAGCAATGGTTCACGCTGCACTTGAAGGTGATTTAAACAACATTGAAACTACTCAAGATGAGTTTTTCGGTTTAGCAATTCCAACTCATGTACCTGGTGTACCTGATAGCGTATTAGTCCCTTCAACAACTTGGGAAGATAAATCAGCTTATGATCAAAAAGCTCTTGAATTAGTAACTAAATTCAAAGAAAACTTCAAAAAGTTTGAAGGCTTTGATGCTCAATTAGCTGAACTTGGTGGACCTTTAAAATAATCTAATAAAGTAAAATGTAAAGGCTGTCCAATAAGTCGGGATTTATGACTTATTGGTAGCCTCTTTTTATTTTCAGTATTAAAAAACAACCTCACTCATTAAAAGGAAATTATTAACATTTAAAGAATAAGATTAAAGTAACATTAAATAAACTGAACATGGATAATAATCACTATTTATTTATCGAATTAAATGGAGGATTAAAATGAGATCCATAAAGATATTAACTCTGATTTTTTCATTTACTGCAATTTTATTAACTTCCTTGTTTTTATTTAATACTGGTACCTCGTCTAAAAATTTAGATAATCATGTTTCACTATCTTCTAAAGAAATTGAGCCAAAAATTGAATCATTATCCAAAAGATATTATGAGATCAAAGATTCTGTGGATAATCAATTACTTTATGGAGTTGAATATTATTTGGTCTTATCAGTACCAGAACGTTATAAAAACGATATAGAAAATGCTCAAATAGAAATCCTACTACCTAAAAAAGTCCAAACAATATTTGGAGTCAATATTGAAGAAATCAATCAGAATCAAAGATACAAAATCAATAATGGAAGAGCCAATTTAGTTTATCTAGCTCCATTGCTACTTCAAATATAACAATAGATCAAAAAAATTATATTAAAAATCATTATGATCTTTACACTATAAAAATTTTTTCTAATGAAAATAAATTAATAAAAAGCATTGTTATAAAAGTAAAAAATTTTAATAAGAATTGAAAAGTTACATATAAAAAATGAGCCAATCTTCGGCTCATTTTTATTTTTCAAGTTTTATTAGGATATTATTTTTCAGCTGGTCTATTCCCCATTGAAATAGAGATACGATTCCAACTGTTAATTTGATTGATTGTGAATACAAGATTTACGTATTCTTTTTCGCTAAAGTGTTTACTTACACGATTATATAGATCAGCAGATATACCTTTATTCGAAATTAGTGTAATATGCTCAGTTAACTCCAAAGCTGCTTTTTCAGCATCTGTGTAAAAATCACAATCTCTCCATGCACTAACACAGTATAAACGTTGTTCAGTTTCTCCTATTTCCCTCGCTTCAGAGGAATGCATGTCAAGGCAAAATGCACATCCATTTATTTGTGAAGCACGAATTTTAATCAGTTCACGAAGTTTATGATCTATACCCGTTGTTTTAATATACTTTTCCATTTCCATCATTATTTTAAGTGCTTCTGGTGCTAATTTTGAATAATTAATTTGATTTTCCATTTTAATTCCCCCTAAAAAAGTTAATTCTAAAAATAATTAAATGTAGTTTTTGGAAATACTTAAATTAGCGACAAAATTAATCGACGATTTATACCATCTATATTAAAACCTATATTTCATTATGTCAAACACCTTTTACGTTTGAATTGTTCTTAAAAGTAAATGTTTGACAAAGAAATAAAACATTTCTAAGATTAATTAAAAATAATCTCATTTATGAAGAAGGTGTTTTCATGCAATATAGCGTTGGAGTTGAGTATGCACTTCATTGCCTTGTTTATTTAATTGACACTCCTGAAGATTCTCCAATTGGAATAAAGGAACTATCCTTCTTTCAAGGTGTTTCAGATACATATCTTTCAAAGATTTTTAGTAAGCTGTCTAAAGCTGGTATTGTAAGTTCCGTTCCCGGAGTTAAGGGTGGCTTCAAACTTGCCAAGTCACCAGAAGAAATTTCTTTTTGGGATGTAATTGAAGCAATTGAAGGTCCTAAACCAATCTTTCAATGTAAAAATATTAAAGATAACGGATATCTTTATAGAGAAAAAGGTTGTACTCCAAGTGCCACCTGCACGATTAATTTAGTCATGCTCTCTGCCGAAGAAAAAATGCATGATTATTTACGTAATAAAACACTTTCATGGTTAAACAAAGAATTAGAAAGTGTTTTACCTAACGAAATACGGGAAGATACTCGAAATTTTTTTTCAAAGAGTAAATAAAAAACCTCTCTAATTTCCTAAAAAAGGAAGTAAGAGAGGTTTTTCTTTGTTCAACCACCTAAAGACTTACACATAAGTAACCGAGCTATTTTAGTAGAGTCAGTACTCCGCATTCACCCATTTTCTCCTATTGCATAGGCTAATTGTATATTTTCGATTAGGAGGGATTAAATGAAAATCAAATGGCTCGTGATTTTGTTTTTATTAGTTGCTTCTATTTTAGGTGCATGTTCGAAAGATAAACCTAAAGATGGTACTACAAAGGTGAGAGTTGCAGAAGTGACACACTCATTATTCTATGCACCTCAATATGTGGCTATTAGTGAAGGAATATTCAAAAAGCATGGATTGGATGTTGAGATCACAACTACTGCTGGTGGAGATAAAACTATGACTGCTGTATTGTCAAACGGTGCAGATATAGGATTAGTTGGGCCTGAAACAACAATATATGTATACGCTCAAGGTGCAAATGACCCAGTGAAAAGCTTTGCCCAATTGACTCAAACTGATGGCACATTTCTAGTAGCTAGAAATCAAACGGTACCATTTAATTGGGATCAACTAAGAGGCAAAACATTTTTAGGTCAAAGAAAAGGTGGAATGCCACAAATGGTTGGCGAATATGTCCTAAGTAAACATGGGATCGATCCACATAAAGATTTGAACCTTATTCAGAATATTGACTTCGCAAATATCGCGAATGCATATGCTTCAGGTACTGGAGAGTATGTTCAATTATTTGAACCTACCGCAAGTATTATGGAAAAAGAAGGAAGAGGTAAAATCGTTGCTTCATTCGGCTTGGAATCTGGAAAAGTTCCTTACACTGCTTTTATAGCAAAAGAAAGTTATTTGAAGAAAAATGCGAAAACAGCTCAACAATTTACAGATGCAATTTATGAAGCTGAACAATGGGTTGATACTCATTCTGCAGAAGAGATTGCAAAAAGTGTGGCACCATTCTTTAAAGATACTCCTTTAGACATTTCAATAAAAGTTATAGATCGCTATAAGTCTCAAAATTCTTATTCAACAAATCCAATATTAGAAAAAGATGAGTGGAATAATCTTCAAAAGATTATGAAGAACTCTGGTGTATTACCAAAAGAAGTTCCACACTCAGTTTTAGTAGATACAAAATTTGCCGAAAAATCTACGGAGAAGTAGTAGGTTAACAAAATGAGTTATCTAACAGTTAATGATATTTCTCATGTATTTTTATCGAAGGAAAAGGCAATTAAAATATTGGATGGCTTAACGTTTGAAGTTGAAAAAGGTGAATTTGTATCTGTATTAGGTCCAAGTGGCTGCGGAAAAAGCACACTTTTATCGATCATTTCTTCATTACTTACCCCATATGACGGTTCAGTAAAGTTTAAAGGTAGGCCTTATGATATAAAATCGGGAGAAATTGGTTACATGCTTCAGCATGACTATTTATTCCCTTGGAAAACAATTAAAGAAAATATCTTTCTCGGTCTTCAGATTCTAGATAAGGATACCGAAGAAAATAAAAATCGAACGCTAGAATTGTTAAATGAAGTTGGATTAAAGGATTATGAAAATGCATACCCAAGAGAGCTATCCGGTGGGATGAGACAACGCGTTGCATTAGTAAGAACTCTTTCTACAAGTCCATCAATTGTATTATTAGATGAACCATTTTCCGCTCTAGATTATCAAAATAAAGTAAAGCTTGAAGAATTAGTTTTCAACTTATTTAAGAAGTTAAATACTACTGCTATCTTAGTAACACACGATATTGAAGAAGCAGTAGCCATGTGTGATCGGGTTATTACGCTAACAAATGCCCCTACAAAAATATCAAAAATTTTCAATTTACCAGAAGAATTACGTATTCGCTCCCCTTTTGAAACACGACACCAATCACTCTTTTCTTCTTATGTTTCTGCGATTTGGAAGGAGTTGGAGAAACGTGGCTAAAGTAAATGACGAACTAAAATCCTATCACGCCAGTATCGTCAAAAAAAACCGCCGTAAAAAGCTACTCATATTTTTCTTCCAACTATTAATTATTATTGTCTTTTTTATAGCTTGGGAGCTTTTAAGTCATCGAAGAATAATTGATCCTTTATTGTTTAGTTCACCTACTAAAATTTACGATTTACTCAGCGCAAAATTGGGAGATGGCTCTATTTATCATGATGCTATGACTACAATCACTGAAACTCTCGTAGGATTTATTTTAGGAACAATTATCGGGGTCATTCTGGCCATCATTCTTTGGTGGTATCCATTTGCCTCGAAAGTCCTTGATCCATTCTTAGTAGTCTTTAATGCCATGCCAAAAGTCGCTCTTGGCCCAATCATCATTGTAATTTTTGGTCCTTCATATTCGTCCATTATTGCGATGGGAATCATAATAAGTTTTGTCATAACAGCGCTGGTTATCTATCAAGCCTTCTTACAGGTAGATGAAAATTATGTAAAAGTCATTAAAAGTTTTGGAGCTACTAAAACTCAAATCTTTAAAAATGTGATCTTTCCTGCTAGTATACCTACCGTCATTTCCACATTAAAAGTAAATGTCGGATTAGCTTGGGTAGGAGTGATTGTCGGAGAGTTCTTAGTTTCAAAAAGCGGACTTGGCTATTTAATCGTTTATGGTTTCCAAGTATTTAATTTCACTCTTGTTCTAATGAGTGTATTTATCATAAGTGTATGTGCTGGTTTGATGTATATTATTGTTGAATTTATTGAAAGAAAAACTATAAAGAAATAATTTGAGGTAATATGAGAGAAAGTATAGGAACGTAAAAAAGCTCACTTAACTTAGTGAGCTTTTTTACGTTCAAAAATAATCTTTTCAATTAATTACCAAATTTTCGTAAAAGAGTAGAGTGATGTTGATTTCCACTACGGGGGTGCTCGCTTTCCATGGGGCGAGACCTTAGCCTCCTCGGCTAGCCTGCGGGGTCTCAGCCTTCCCGCTTATCCCATAGGAGTCGAGCACCCCTCCATTCCAATCAACTTATTCATCAAAAAAAGGTTACGTTAAAAAGCTAATTTAATATCCTTTACTTAAAATAACAGTTTATTAATCAGTTCATGGGTAAGTATAATAGCTCAAACATCAAAGTTGATTACTCATAAGAGCTTCATGAGTAAGTATAATAGCTCAAACTTGAAAGTTGGTTACTCATAAAGGCTCCATGAGTAAGTATAATAGCTCAAACTTAATAATTGATTACTCATGAATCTTATATTACGGTGTCAAATTTATAATGAAACAGTAAAAAAGCTCACCTTATAAAAGTGAGCTTTTTTTAGTATTCAAGTAACTTAAACTTTGTGAAAATACTTCGTCACGCATGATAAAACTAAATCGGCGATCTTTTTTTATGTTTGGTGGAAATTCGTCTAACAATACAGGGCCGTTTGTTTCAAAGTAGTGCTTTTGAGTTAAAAGTTCTCCTATTTCGGCAAAATAAATATTTTTTATGATAATTTTATCCTTACCTGTAACACGGTATTGCCCTAAATATTTAATTTTAGAAACATTTCCACCTGTTTCTTCTAAAACTTCGCGTTTAGCTGCTTCTTCAGGTGATTCGCCTTCCTCGACTTTTCCGCCTGGGAATTCGTAACCTCTTCTTTGGTGGTCTGTAAGTAACCATTGGTCATTGTATTTACAAATAACCCAAACATGTTTTGGAGCGGGTGAAAATGGATGTTTCTCAAACGATAATTCAACTGTATTATGGTAAAAATCTTTAAATATGTACATTTTAACCTTCCTACATTCATACTTGTTTTTCCATTGTACTATTTCTATTAAAATGTTTCATCATTATTGAAATAATATTCCTGAAACTTTTATGAAAATATTTGATTGCCTTGCATATTAGCCAGTATACTATATCATAGTAGTATAACTATTTAGGAGGACATAGTATGACTGGAGTATTTATTGTTAGTGGTATTATTATCGTTGTTGTATTCGGTGCTTTCGTTCTTACTGTAAATAAAGGATATGGTGTACAACACAAAGTCGATAAGCTAGAAGACGTAAAAATGAAAAATAACCATGAAGAGAAATAATTCTAGCAGACGAAAGGTTTGTATATGAATAAAATTTTAATTGGAATCATTAGATTTTATCAAAAATGGATTTCACCTGCAACGCCACCATCATGTAGATTCTATCCAACTTGCTCAAGTTATGGACTAGAGGCATTACAAACCCATGGTGCGCTTAAAGGAACCTATTTAACGACTAAAAGAATACTTAAGTGTCACCCACTACATCCAGGTGGATATGATCCTGTACCTGATAAAATAAATAAGGAAACAAAAAAAGATACGGTCAAAGAAACTTGAAACGAAAAACAAGTTTAATTTGATCGTATTTTTTTATTAGGTTATTTCTGTATAGATTGACTGTGTGTTGAATTCCTAGCGGAGACCTGAGCTACCAAATTTCTATTTTTGAGAAGAATATTTATAAATCTTTTTAGAAATGCTTCGGATTCTCTCTTCATCCACTTCTACCCCTAAACCTGGTTTAACTGGTACATTAACTTTTCCATTTATTAAAGATACCTCTGGAAAAATGAGATCTTGCTCCCAATGTCTAGATGAAGCCGAAATATCTCCTGGTATTGTAAATCCGGGTAGAGATGCTAGTGCAACGTTTTGAATTCTAGAAATCCCTGTTTCAATCATGCCTCCAACCCAAATTGGAATATTCTTTTCTACACAATAATCATGAATTTCAATTGATTTAGTTAATCCCCCGACTCTCCCAGGCTTTACAGTAATGATTTCGCAAGCTTTTAATTCATACGCAATTTTAACATCCTCTAAGGAACATATACTTTCATCTAAACAGACTGGCGTAGAAATTTCCTTTTGAAGAATTGCGTGCTCGATGAATTGGCGTTCGCCGAAGGGCTGTTCAATCATTAACAGATTAAATTCATCTAATTTTTTTAGTTTCGGAATATCTGTAATCGAATAATCTGAATTGGCATCAATCATTAGGGGGATTGTTGGATAGCTATTTCGTATAGTTGATACAATTTCATAATCACTTTCTTTTGAAACTTTAACTTTAAATCGTTCATAGCCTTCTTCTATATATGAACCAATTTGTTTTAACATTTTTATTGGCTCGTCTATACTAATTACAACCCCAACTGGTATATCTGCCTTATTGCCCCCTAAAGCTTGTGCTAAAGAGATTGAATTTAGTTTACTATACAAATCCCAATATGCACCTTCAAGCCCAGATTTAGCCATTTGGTTGCCTTTAAATTTATTTAATAGAATCGCGATTTCACTTGGGTGACTAAACTGTTTATTTAATAGGATTGGAATAAAGAAATCATTTAAAGTATGAAGAGCCGTTTGAATCGTTTCCTCGGTATACCAAGGCTCTGAAAAAGCAACGACTTCTCCATAACCGCATATTCCATTAGCATCTAAAATTTTAACAATAATACTTTCACGTTTTTCATATGTACCATAGCTTGTTTTAAAAGGTATTTTTAGAGGCTGTTCAATTAACAATAATTCAATTTGCGATATCAACATGTTTATTCCCCTTATAGAAGCTTAAGTAGCTCTCTTCTAACTAGCTTGTTTGTTGCATTTCTTGGTAGGTTGTCTACATAAAATATTTCCTTTGGTATTTTATACCCTGCGATTTTATCTCGACAATACTCGATTAGTTCTTCTTGTGACGGAGGATTAGAGGATTTACTTACAACAAATCCAACAGGTACTTTTCCCCAACTAGGGTCTTCTTTGCCTGTTACACCCGCTTCAACGATATCTGGATGCGATAATAATACTGATTCAATCTCTGCTGGATATATATTCTCTCCACCGGAAATAATTAAGTCACTTCGACGGTCAACTACGAATAAAAAACCATCCTCATCTACATAGCCCAAATCTCCTGTATATAGATACTCAGGCGAATCAGATAACTTGGCAAGTTTATAATAACCTTTACTCACGTTTGGCCCTTTGACTACAATTTCTCCTACTTCATTTGGTAAACAAGTTCGATGATCGTCTCTTATTCCTAGCGTACATCCAAATAAAGCTTTACCTGCCGAACCAATTTTAGAAAGCATATATTCAGGAGAAAGGGTTGCAATTTGTGAACAAGTTTCAGTCATTCCGTAAGTTTGATATACTGGCACATTTAATGCTCTTGCCTTTTGTAAAAGAGGTAACGGAGCAGGTCCTCCACCAAGTAAAGCTGCCCTTACGCTGTTTAAATCATTTGTACCCTCAACAATCGTTAAGAGGTCATTTAATACTTTTGTTACAACAGATAGAATTGTTACATTATGCTTTTTGACACAGTCCTTAATGGTATGTGCATCAGCTTTATTCGTTAACACAATTTTCATGCCATAAATCGCACTTTTATATACAGTAGATAAGCCGCCCACATGGAACATCGGCAAACAAACTAACCATACATCTTTATGATCTAATCCTAAATTTAATACTGAAGCAATTGCACTGCTCCAATGATTAAAATAAGTTTGTAAAACTGCTTTTGGGAAACCTGTTGTACCAGATGTGTACATCATAGTTGCAATTTTATCTCCATCAAAGTTTGACTTAATCGGAAATTCCTTAGAACCACTGTTCTCCATTTCATTGCAATTTAACAGTTTTATATTTTCAGGTATCTTCAACGTATTTGAATTCGCCACGATTAAAAATTCAGAATCACTATTTTCTAATTGATATACTATTTCGTCATCACTTAATCTTATATTCAGTAAAATTGATGTTGCTCCAATATAATGAAGTGCATAAACAACTTCTATAAATTCAACGGAATTATTCATTAAAACCGAAACATGAGATCCGTCTTTAATGCCACAATAGTGAAATTTGTATGCAAGATTGATAACTCGATCATGTAACTCCTTAAACGTAATTTCGTCCCCATCTGTTGCAATTGCTATTCGACTAGGAGTTAATCTGACTCTCTCAAGCAAAAAATTCGGAATTTGGTTCATCATAAAACACTTCCTGACTATTTTAAAAATGTACAAAATATTATTTAAAGAAAACTCTCCGATTGGCGAGCCTTTAGGCGTAGACAGAAGCGTAGTTGCACATATATTTAATCAATTACGAGATTTCTTCTCCGCTGCCAATTTATACTTTCTTAATGTGCAAAAAAAGCTTGATGATTTCTCATCAAGCTTTTATCATCTTTCAAATCAAGGAAAACGTGGGAACTTATCGAAATCAGGTGTACGTTTTTCTTTAAATGCATCGCGACCTTCTTTTGCTTCTTCAGTTGTGTAGTAAAGAAGTGTTGCATCTCCAGCTAGCTGTTGAAGTCCAGCTAATCCATCTGTATCTGCATTCATTGCTGCTTTTAAGAAGCGAAGTGCAGTTGGACTCTTTTCTAGCATTTCTTCAGCCCATTTAACTGTTTCAGCTTCTAATTCTTCTAAAGGTACTACTTTATTTACTAAGCCCATATCTAATGCTTCTTGTGCATTATATTGACGGCATAAGTACCAAATTTCACGAGCTTTTTTGTGCCCTACTATACGAGCTAAATAGCCTGAACCATAACCAGCATCAAAGCTACCTACCTTTGGACCAGTTTGTCCAAACTTAGCGTTTTCAGCAGCGATTGTTAAGTCACATACTACGTTTAATACGTTACCTCCACCAATTGCATAACCAGCAACCATTGCAATTACAGGCTTTGGAATAACACGAATTAAACGTTGTAAATCTAATACATTTAGGCGAGGAATGCGGTCTTGTCCAACGTAACCACCGTGTCCGCGAACACTTTGGTCTCCCCCAGAACAGAATGCTTTTCCACCTTCACCTGTTAAAATAATAACACCAATTTTTTCGTCGTCTCTTGCATATGCAAAAGCATCAATCATTTCTGAAACTGTTAATGGTGTAAATGCGTTATGTACGTGCGGACGATTGATTGAAATTTTAGCGATTCCATTATATGTAGAATATAAAATTTCTTCATACTTTCTTTCTTGTACCCATTCAATAGTCATGAATTTTCCTCCTTTTCACTTTTCAATAAAAACCCAATTACTATTGTAGCAAATTTTTCCGAATGTTCCACATGAATTGCATGGCCTGCATGTGGAATTTTAATAATTTCGCTATTTTTTAGCCTCTCGTTCATTTTCCCCATTATTAAGCAAAACTTTTCATCATATTCTCCGCAAACTAATAAAGTAGGTTTTTTAAATTGCTCCAAATCACTCCATAAAGATGGTTGAATGCCCGTGCCCATCCCTTTTAGACTATTACTTAAGCCAATTGGTGACTGATTTAATCTTCCTTGTTTAATCTTTTGCTGTGACTCTAATGTCAAATTTTTTTGAGTTGAAAATAACGGAATGTTTTCCCAATAATTAACAAATTCTTCAATACCTTCAATTAGGATCATTGAAGATAAATGATTGTCTTGTTCAATTCGAGCTAATCTTTCATTTTCAGTTATAAGACCAGCCGTGCAGCTTTCTAAAATAAGCGATCTAATTTTTGTTGGATAGGCTAAAGCGAAATAGAGGGCTAGTCTACCTCCCATCGAATAGCCTAATAGATGCACAGAATCAATTTGCTTTTGTACTAAAAAATCATGTAAATCTTTAGCAGCAAACTCCATTCTATACCGCTCATCATTAATTGGACAATCTGTCTTTCCATGTCCTAATAAATCAATTGCTATTACATGATAATTTTTTTCTAGTTTACTTATTAAACTTCCCCATGTATCCTTCGAACCTGTGAAACCATGCAATAATAGAATTGTTTGCCCTTGGCCAGATTCAATATATGAATATGTGACCTCATTTATTATAATTTCCATGAACAAGAACACCTAATTTCATTTCTCGTATTCTGCTTTTACAATGCTCCAAATTTTTTGATGAAGATCATAATTTTCTTTACGATTTGTCTGAATTTCAATTACATGTAATCCATTATTCTTTTTCGCTAATTCATCTTCAAGTTCAAACCAATTTTGAATTTTCGTATGAACACCACCGAAAAGGGCTGTTGCATGCTCGAATTCTAATCCTAAAGGAGTTCCGAATAGTGCCTCGAAATGTTTTTCTTCTTTTGATTGAGGTAAAAATGAGAAGATTCCACCTCCATCATTATTAACAAGTATCACTCTTAAAGGTAAATGATGTAGTTTAGAAAGGACTAGACTATTTAAATCATGATAGAAAGATAAATCTCCAATTAATAATGTTACACATTCTCCAGCTGCTGCCATTCCTAATGCGGTAGCAATTGTCCCGTCTATTCCATTTACCCCTCGATTACAAGCAATTTTTAACTTTTTAGATTGGCTAAGTAAAAACGTATCCACATCACGAATAGGCATACTGTTTGAAACAAACAATGTACTTTCTTCAAGTAAATTTTTTGCTAAAGCTTGAACGATTTTCCCCTCAAAAAGTTCATCAAACTGTTCTGCTTGTTGTAGTCCATTTTTTGTTTTTTCATTAATTGTTTTCCATTTATTCAACCAATCTATTTCTAGACTACTTGTTTTCTGATATGACTCCAATATTGCATTACAAAACTGAATATCATCACAAGAAATCATTTGAGTTGCTTTTAACGTCGGATCCCTCCATAAGTCTCCTTCATCAATTACAATTAGCTCGCAATCTTTTTGCCTTTGTACATATTGGCTAAACGTTTTAGAAACAGGCATTGCCCCGAAACGTACGATCACTTCAGAATCAAGTGAATCCACAACGTCTTCAAAACGAAGAAATGTATCATATGTATCAATTACATTCGAGTCTTCATTACCACTAATTGTTCTTCCATTTGAAAGAGGATCACATAGAACTGGATAGTCTAATAAATTCCCTAAAGCTTTAATCTTTTTTAAAGCTCCTTCTTCAACGTATGGACCACAAACTAATAAGCCTTTTCTTTTTGATTGAAAAAGCTTGGTGAACTCACTACTTGTTTCGTTTGAAATTGTCGCAAGAGTTTCAGTAAGTATAGTGTGTGCAGAATTTTTACGCTTTCCTGCTGAAAATAAATCATCAATCGCAAAGTTTGGAACAAGTGGTTCTCGAAGTGGCACATTCATATGTACTGGCCCCATTGGAGCGGTCACACAAGAACGGTAAAGTCGACTAACGCTTGAACGTGCATATTGGTACATTGCCTCAGAAGCTTCTGGTAAGGCTAGCTCAATGAATTTTTTTACAAATGAACCGTATAAACCAATTTGATTCATAGCTTGTGGTGCGCCTATATCTCGAAGCTCATGTGGTCGATCAGCTGTCAATACGATTAATGGAATTCTAGATTCTTTTGCTTCAGAGATAGCTGGCATATAGTTAGAAGCAGCTGTTCCAGAAGTACAGATTAATACTGTAGGCTGTTTCGTGCTTTTAGCGATACCTAAAGCAAAAAATGCTGCCCCTCTTTCATCTACTGCGATATAAGACTTTAATTTTGGATGCTCATTTACTAACATCGATATTGGTGTAGAGCGTGATCCTGGACTTATTACAACGTTTTGAATATTTAGTGCACTTATTTCATCTACAAGAGCACCAATATATTTTGTTAGTGCTTCATTATCTTTCATTTCGTAACCCTCCTAATGCATTTAGCATTGGCAGAAACTTTACACCAGTTTCAAAAAATTCTTCCTCTGGTTTTGAATCTTGTACAACACCACAACCGGCATATAATTTTGCTTTATCTTCTTTAATTAAGGCACTACGTATACCTACAGCAAAATCACCATTTCCGTTTAAATCAATCCAACCTATCGGTGCACCATACCATCCCCGGTCCACAGGTTCAAGTTCACGAATTAATTTACATGCCTCTTCCTTAGGAAATCCTCCAAGTGCAGGTGTTGGATGTAATGCTTGAATTAATTCAAATAAAGAAACATGATTATATAATTTCCCTTCAACTGGCGTGAATAAATGCAATAAACTTTTTGTCGCCATTATTCTTGGTGTTGAAGGAATTGATAATTCATTACAATATTGTTGGAGCGTTTCTCGTATATAGTTTACAACAAAAGCATGTTCACCATTATTTTTTTTACTATTTAATAACCAATCGGCTGCTTCTGTGTTTTCTTCCTTAGTTATTCCTTTTGCGGCAGATCCAGCAAGACACATCGAAGAAACTGTATTATTTTTCTTAGAAATTAATCTCTCAGGTGTAGCGCTTATAAATACAGTATCTTTTAATTGATAAGAAATAACATAGTTAACATTTCTTGTTGCTTCTAGTTCATAAATTACTTTTGTTGAATTTACTTCTGAAGAAAATGTTGCATTTAAAGTTCGATTTAAAACAACTTTTTCTAATTTTTCGTTTTTCATTTGATGAATTGCTTCTTTTACACTCTGAATCCATTCATTTGGTTCAAATTCATCTTTGTTAATACATTCTGATTGTGTAAAGCTTGGTTGCTTCATTCCAAACTTTTCTAAAAAGTCATCATATTCTTTATATTGAAGCAATAAATCCTCTACTGAAGTTTGTTCATTTATTTCATAATTAGAGGTGATGAATGTCCCTTCGTTTGTAACCGTCACCATTAATTTAGGTACATAGAAATGAGAGGTACCAAAATTCTTCCAATCTTGATCATTTTTATAGTTATCAAAAAAAGAGAAACCCCCAAGAGCTATCGGTCCTGTACCAAAGCAATTTTCTTGCTCGATATACACTTGCTCTCCAAAGCGTTTCCATTCTTTTTCTATTGCAGAATACTGTTCTTCTGTACTATGATGAAAAGGAACTAAAGTACCAATTCCTGTGAGAATTAACGAGTTTTCTTGGTTTGACCAATAAAAGCGTTCAGTAAAACCCAATTCATGATAAAAATGGTAAACACTTAGGGGATGGATATTCATTATTTTTTCCACTTTACAAATGAAGCGTTTTGAACAAGCTTTTGCCTTTTGAAGAGAATGCTCAAAGAAGGCAATCGATTCCAGTTGACCTGTTCTAAGCATAATAGTTCCCCCTAGCTTAAATATACGTTAAATACATGATATAACTAAAGATACAACGATGAATGTAGACTGTCAATTTTATGAAGTTCGTCCATACTTTTTTAAAGTAAAATGACCTACATTTTCAAATAATATTAAAAAGGAGGATGTTAACATGCAACCAACTGTTCAATCTCCAACTTCCTCAACAGGTTTTAGAACATGGTGGAATTTATTAAGACCACATACATTAACCGCAGCGTTCATTCCTGTTGCGATTGGAACAATGTTAGCGCACATAGATCACTCATTTCATTTACTTTTATTTCTTTCAATGCTTATTGCAAGTTTACTGATCCAAGCCGCTGCAAATATGATTAATGAATATTATGATTATAAAAGAGGGCTAGATCATGAAGGTTCTGTCGGTATCGGAGGAGCAATCGTAAGGGATGGTATTAAACCTTCAACTGTCTTAAATCTTGCTTTTACTTTTTTTGGTATCGCTCTTCTACTAGGCATTTATATTTGTATTCAAAGTAGCTGGTGGATAGCAGTTATTGGACTTATTTGTATGGCAGCAGCTTATTTTTATACTGGAGGACCACTTCCAATCGCATACACTCCATTTGGTGAGTTAGTTGCGGGCTTTTTTATGGGAGTTGTAATTATTGGTATTACTTACTATATTCAAGCTGGAAATTTACCATCAAATGTGATCTTACTTTCTATTCCTACTTCAATTACAATTGGAGCAATTTTAACAGCAAACAATATTCGTGACCTAGATAATGACAAGGAAAATGGACGAAAAACACTTGTTATCTTATTAGGTAAAAAGAATGCAATTATCTTTATTGGTTCACTATTTGCCGTTGCATATGCTTTAGTTATTGTATTTGTTATCATGAATTTAATTACACCTTTTGCACTTATTTCATTAATAAGTATTCCTGTTGCAATAAAAGCAACAAAAGGATTTATAGGTAAAACTCAACCAATGGAAATGATGCCAGCCATGGCAGCAACAGCAAAAACAAATACTATAATGGGATTCCTTCTTGTTATAGGCTTAATAATTGGAAATATTTTTTCCTAATTAAGACAGAACAATTCCTCAAAAAACTTAATTCATGTTTTCCTCCTTTTTGAACAAAATATGGATAGTCATATTCATTTATTGAAAAGGGGGAGCATGATGCTTTCACAATCACAAATCCAAACATTTAAAAACGAATTACTGAAACAAAAACAACATATAGAAGAAAGACTTAATGATCCAGCCTTTACACCATACTCACTTAGAGATTCTGTTGATGAGCTTTCACTTGCAGACAACCATCCAGGAGATTTAGGAACTGAATTATTTGAACGTGAAAAGGACATTTCACTTCATGAGCATTTAAGAAACGAACTAATTGATGTTAATGCAGCGTTAGAAAAAATTGAAAATGGAACATATGGTATATGTGAAGTAAGTGGTGAAGAAATACCGTTTGAACGGTTACAAGCTCTTCCTACAGCAAAAGCGATGATCGAACATACTCATGATCAGCATATTTCAAGTTCAAGTATAAGATACGATCGTCCCGTTGAGGAAGAAGTACTAAACCCTCCATTTAGTAGAGATCCTAAAGATCGCTCAATGATGTATGACGCCGAAGATGCTTTACAAGATGTTGAAAGATACGGAAATTCTCAAACACCGTCTGATTTTGAATTTAATAATATTGAGGAGTATGGAAGCACATTTACTGAGAGCTATGAAAATGTAGGTTATGTAGAAGAATTTGAAAACTTTATCGGTACTGATATTTACGGAAAAAATCAAACTGTCTACCCTACAAAAAAACATGAACAATATGAACAAGATCTTGATGATTACGAAGAACAAGCTTTAAACGGAGAATTATCTGAAATTGATGTGAAAGACATTGAAAAGTACTAAATGAGTTGAAATTTCATTAAAAAACGATTACTACAATGTGGTCGTTTTTTTTATATTTTTAAATTAAATACATATACTTAATCAAGACAACTTAATTGAGGAGGTTTTATGGATATTAAGTTAATTGTATTATTTTTCTCCTTATACTGTTTATTTTTTATTTCATCTATTTTATTTCCAATCGACTACGAGTGGTATAGTCATTTAATTAAACCTAGCTATACTCCTTCAGGTAAAACAATCGGAATCATTTGGGCATTCTTATATTCTTTTATTTCTTTAAGCGTATGTATAATCGTTTCTTTAGGAAAATCCTTTAAAAAAGCAAAATGGTTTTATTTTGTATTTATTATTAATTATGTATTTAACCAGTTGTTTAGCTATTTCCAATTCAAACAAAAAGATTTATTGATGGCTACAATCGACTGCGGACTCGTCTTTGTTACAGCAATTCTTTTAACGACCATCGCTTACAAACATTCAAAAACTTCATTTGTATTACTCATTCCCTATTCTATTTGGTCATTATTTGCAACCTATTTAAACTACAATATCTACGTACTAAATAGATAGATTTCTAGATTAATATAAAAAGGCATCCTAAAAAAGGATGCCTTGAACATAACAAAAATTATTTTTTGTTTACGTTAGCTGCTTGTGGTCCACGGTTTCCTTCGATGATTTCGAATTGAACTTCTTGACCTTCTTCTAAAGTTTTGAAACCTTCGCCTTGAATTGCAGAGAAGTGTACGAATACGTCGTTTCCACTTTCAGTTTGGATGAATCCAAATCCTTTTTCGCTGTTAAACCATTTAACTTTACCGAATTCCATCGATAATACCTCCTAAAAATACATATATACACTATTAATGCGTGCATAAAAGAGGGGTAAAGAAAAAGAACGTCATTGTCCAATCGGCTAAAGGATTGCTACAACATTGAAAGTGGTCAAAACTTCTTTTCAAGACAAAGAAAAATGAGCGTTACTAAAAATTTTGTAGTGCAAATGTATCGTTAATTTCTTACCTTCAAATAAATATGCAGTTAATAGTAACTTAAATATATCATATCTGAAAAAGAGCGTCAATGACACTCGGGCTAAATTGAGAGAATTTTTTATATAATTCTTAATATTTATCTTTTATACATTTTGACCTACCTAGCTTTCTTTAAAAATGGTATATTTTCTCATTAATTAGTCAAAATAATCGAGGATTCTGTAATAATTTATCAAATTTTTTATTATTAAATAACTAGATTTTAGTATTACAATATTTGTATAGTTAAACTAAAAGGAGGAATAAAAATGAAAAATTCTCATGAAGTTACATATAAAATCCATGGCCATGATATGCAGTTTGTACAAGTAGAGCTTGATCCAAAAGAGACCGTGGTTGCTGAAGCCGGAGCAATGATGATGATGGATGATGGTATCGAACTTGAAACAATATTTGGTGACGGTTCAACGCAATCAGGTGGATTATTTGGAAAATTGGTCGGAGCAGGTAAGCGCCTTGTTACAGGTGAAAGCTTGTTTATGACTAGTTTTACAAACCGTTCAAGCTCTTTAAAAACTGTTAGTTTCTCCGCTCCATACCCTGGAACAATTATACCGTTAGATTTACATGAGTATGGAAATAAAATCATTTGTCAAAAAGATTCTTTCTTAGCAGCAGCAAAAGGAACTTCAGTTGGAATCGAGTTTAGAAAGAAATTGAGTACCGGTCTATTCGGTGGTGAGGGCTTTATCATGCAAAAACTCGAAGGTGATGGTCTTGCTTTCTTGCATGCTGGTGGTTCAATTTACCAAAAAACACTTCAGCCAGGTGAAAAAGTTAAAATCGATACCGGATGTATTGTTGGCTTCACTGGTGATGTTAATTATGAAATTGAATATGTTGGAAATGTAAAAACTGCACTTTTTGGAGGAGAAGGTCTATTCTTCGCTACATTACAAGGTCCTGGAACAATTTGGGTTCAATCATTAACTTTAGCAAGATTAGCTTCTCGAATTGGTCAATACTTACCAAATTCATCTAAAGAAGAAGGAAGTATATTAGGTGGACTTGGTAATTTGTTGGATGGTAAAGAATAATTTAGACTACTTTAAAAACATTTTTTGTATACATACAAAAACTAGTCAACGAAATCTTGACTAGTTTTTTTTTGTTCTATTAACCATTAGATTACTTCCTCTTCTTCTGGTTCTGCTTCACGTATTTTGTAAGTAAAGGTTGGAGTATAATCATAATCCGACTGCATCTTTTTAACGCCTTCAATATAAGTCGATAGAAGGTGACTATTCTTAATAGACCCTTTATTTAGTGAAAAAGTGATTGGATGTTTCACTTGTACGTATTCTAAAAAAATGTTTAATGGCTTCACTTCTACTTTAAAGGGTGGGCTTAAAGGGACCATGTCATATAAATTTACAAATCTTAAACTATGCCTAACATTTTCATCGTAGTTTTCTTTAAACTTTATATTCCCTACTTTAGGAGAGCCAAATGAATAGACATTCGGGTTACAAATTCCAGTCATTGCTATTTCATATCCTAATAACGTGGCCAATGAACCACCTAAGCTATGACCCGTTATGAATATTTTTTTTGAAAGAGCCTTTTCCTTCACAATTTCTAAAAGCATTTCTCGACAAGATTGATAAATTGATAGAAACCCCGAATGGACACACCCACCGTTCATCACATAAGGAAATAAGTCTTGATCAATTTTTAAATCAGCTAACCAATCCAAATCTGATTTCGTTCCTCGAAACACAATGTTCACGGATTCATCATTTTCAATAATATAGCCAAACCATTCTAGCTCGCTAATTGCACATGCTTTAATTGTATCTACTAATGAATAGCTTGCTGGAATCATAAATTTACCATCATTCTCAAACTGAGCATATGCCTGTTCAATGCAAAGTAATAATTCTAAGGCCTTATCATAGTCAACTGAAAGGAATTTCAACGTATCTCTCCTTTCTCGCTTTTCATCATGATATGAAAAACCTCCTAATAATCTAAGAGGAGGTTAAGAATGGTGTAAAGTTCTTTGATGAATATTCCATATTTCTGATGCGTATTGACGAATCGTGCGATCACTCGTAAAAAAACCTGATTTCGCAACATTGTTAAGACTCTTTATAGCCCAATCCCTTTTATTTTGATACGTGTTATTAATACATTCATGCGCTTTCACATATGAAGAGAAATCTCTAAGTAAGAAATACTCATCATTATAAGACATGAGCGAATCAAAAATTGGTTCAAATTCTTCTCTTGGTAACGGAAATAATCCGTGAAGCAATTGATCTAACGCCTTTTTTATTCGCAGATCATGATGGTAATAATCACTGCTTTTATATCCACCGTATTGGTAATAATTCAATACCTCATCAGCTGTAAGTCCGAATGTAAAAATATTCTCCTCGCCAACTTCTCTTAAAATTTCAATATTTGCACCGTCAAGTGTACCAAGCGTTAAAGCACCGTTCATCATAAATTTCATATTACCAGTACCTGAAGCTTCTTTACTTGCTGTCGAAATTTGTTCACTAACATCCGCTGCTGGAAAAATAATTTCACCTAATGAAACTCGATAATTTTCAATAAAAATCACTTTAATAAATTGACTTATATAGCGATCATTATTAACAATATCAGCCACTGAATGAATTAATTTAATGATTTTCTTAGCAAAGTAGTAGCCAGGAGATGCTTTTGCTCCAAAAATAAAGGTTCTAGGATGCATTTTAAAATGTGAATCTTCCTTCAAACGATTATATAAATACATGATATGTAAAACATTTAATAATTGTCTTTTATATGCATGCATCCTTTTTACTTGAATATCAAAGATTGAATCTGTATCTAATGCAATTCCATTTGTATAGTGAACATAATGTTCGAGAACTTCTTTTCTCTTTTTCTTTACATCCATAAATTGCGATAAGAATGCATCATCATTTTGATATTCTAATAGATTCTCAAGTTGAGTTGGTTCGTGTATCCAACCGTCTCCGATCGAATCATTTATTAAGCTACTAAGCTCAGGATTACATTGGAGTAACCATCTTCTATGTGTAATACCATTTGTTTTATTATTAAACTTGAATGGTTCATACTCATAAAAAAGCTTCATTTCTCTTTGTTTTAAAATTTCGGTGTGGATTTCAGCAACCCCATTAACGCTCTTACTGCCTACAATTGCTAAATGAGCCATTTTAACGACTCCATGAGCAATAATAGCCATTTGTTCAATTCGATCCCAATCACCAGGGTATTTGTTCCAAAGCTCTTTACAATATCTTTCGTTTATTTCTTCTACAATCATATAAATTCTTGGCAATAAAGGCTTAAATAAATCAACTCGCCATTTTTCAAGTGCTTCTGATAAAGTTGTATGATTCGTATATGAAATCGTTTGAGTTGTAATTTCCCATGCTTCATCCCAGGATAACTTTTCAACATCAATTAAAATTCTCATTAACTCTGGAATCGCTAAAACTGGATGTGTATCATTTACATGAATAGCAATTTCTTCATGAAGCTTACGAATATTACCATACTGCTCCTTATATGAATCTACTATTCTTTGAATACTTGCAGAAACTAAAAAATATTGCTGTTTTAGACGTAAAATCTTTCCTTCATCATGTGTATCATCTGGATATAAGAATTCTGAAACTGCTTCTGCCTCTCGCTTATATTTCATCAGTGATTTATTTGAGGAATGAGTAGACGCTTCAGCACTCCATAGTCTCAATGTATTTACCGTGTTTGTATGGTAGCCAATAATCGGTAAATCATACGGTACCGCTGTGATTGCTTCTGCATCATGAAGGCGGAATTCCAATCGATTTTTATTATTAAATGCTTCTACTTCCCCGCCGAATAAAACTTCAATTGCTTCATCATCTCTTCTAACTTCCCAAACATTTCCGTATTTCAGCCATTGCTCAGGTAGCTCCACTTGATATCCATCAACAATTTTTTGGTCAAATAGACCATGTTTGTAGCGGATGCCACATCCATGACCTGGCAAGTCTTGTGATGCTAACGAATCCAGAAAACATGATGCTAATCGTCCAAGTCCACCATTTCCAAGTCCAGCATCACTTTCAAACTCCTCAAGATCACTTAAAGAAATTCCTAATCTCTCGAGGCCAGATTCACATAACTCTCTAAGCCCTAGATGAATTAAATTACTTTTCAAAAGCTTTCCTAATAAGAATTCAATTGATAAATAATAAACTTGTTTCTTTCGCTCTAAGCGGTATTGTTCACTCGTTCCTAACCAATTACCGCTTATATGTTCGCGAATCATCGTTCCAAGTGTTTGAAATTGCTCTTGAGTAGTGCTATCTGCAGTACTCTTTCCATGCATACTTTCTAGTTTCTCTTTAAAACACCACTCAAACTCCTCCACACTAGAAAACATGGAATCACCTCGCCCTAAAAGATTTTTACTTTGAAGACTGCATATATAGTTTTGCATATTCTTTAGCAGATTTTAACCAACTTGAATCTCTTCTAATTGCATTCCTTCTGACTGATTTCCAATGTTTTTTATTCTCATAAATACTCAATCCACGTTCAATTGTGTGAAGCATATCGTGAGCATTATAGTTACTAAAAGTAAAACCAGTTCCACTCTTCGTCTCTTCATTATATGACTGGACAGTATCATTTAGCCCCCCAGTCTCTCTTACAATAGGAACACACCCGTACTTCATCGCAATAAGCTGACCTAGTCCACATGGCTCAAATAGAGAAGGCATAAGGAATAAATCTGCACCTGCATAAATCTGATGAGCAAAGCCTTCATCAAATCCAATATAAGCTCTTACTTTATCGTAGTAGTTATGCTCCATTGCTTTAAAAAAGTTCTCGAATTCTTCATCACCAGAACCTAAAATGACTACTTGGACATTATGATCCATCATTTGAGGGAATACGTGTTGAATGAGGTCAATGCCTTTTTGACTTGTTAATCGGGAAACCATTGCAATAATAGGAATATTTTCATCCACTTTTAATGCAAGTGACTCCTGCAATTTCAATTTATTTTCTGTCTTATTTTCGATGGTAAATTCATCGAAATTAGAGTAAATTTTTCGATCAGTAGATGGATTATAAATTGTTTCATCGATTCCGTTTACAATCCCAAAAAGTTTGTGATCTTGCTCACGTAATAGTCCATCTAATTGCTCTCCAAAAAATTCATGCTTAATTTCTTCTTTATAAGTTGGACTAACAGTTGTTACGAAATCGCTTGAAATGATTCCAGCTTTCATAAAGTTGATACAATCGTAAAATTTCAAATAGTCATCGCGGAAATATTGTTCATCAATACCTAACATATCGTCCATTACTTCTTTTGAAAATACGCCTTGGAATTGAAGGTTATGGATTGTAAAAACAGATTTCATTTTTGGATTAATCTCTTTTAATGCGCCATACTCTTTCATGAAAAATGGGATCATTGCTGTATGCCAGTCGTGACAGTGAATTACATCTGGTTTAAAGTCTAATTCTTTAATACATTCAATTGCAGCTAAAGAAAAGAATGCAAAACGCTCACCATCATCAAAATGACCGTACAACTTATCACGATTGAAATAGTATTCGTTATCAATAAAATAATAGGTTGTTCCTTCTACTTTCAATTCAAATAAACCACAATACTGTTTTCTCCAGCCTAGATTTATAGAAAGCTCTTTTACTAGCTTAGCCTCTTCTCTATATTTAGCGGGAATTAACGAGTAGAATGGAAGCATTACTCTTACATTCATATTTAGTTTATTTAAATACTTCGGGAGAGCGCCTGCAACATCTGCAAGCCCTCCCGATTTAACAAATGGTACACATTCTGAAACAATATATAAAACATTTACCACTGAATCAACGCTCCTTGGACTGAACCTTTTTGAAGCACTACTGGCTCACTTAAGCTTCCTTTTATTTCAACACCATCTTCAATTCGAACATCTTTATCTAAAATAACGCCATCTAATATACAATTATCTCCAATGATTGATTTTTGCATAACAACACAATTGCGAATAATTGTATTTTTTCCAATTTTCACAGCTCTTGAAATAATACTATTTTCAACCGTTCCCTCAATTTCACATCCATTAGCTACAATTGAATTTTTTACAATAGCTTCTTTTGAATATTTTGTTGGTGGCTCATCTTTAACCTTAGTAAAGACAGGATAAGATTTTAAGAATAATTGATTCCATGTCTCAGGATTTAATAATTTCATACTTTGCTCGAAATAATCCTCAATTGTTTGAATGATTGAAACTTGTTGAGGTATTTCATACGCACTTAGATCAACCTCATTATTTTGATCGCGTACAACGTCCATAATTGTTTCATAGCCTTTTTCATGGAAGTTTTCAAAAAGCTTTAACAATAACTCTTTTTCAAGGATATAGATATTTAAAGATTTACCGAACTGCTTTAACTCAGTAATTTGAGCATTTGTTTCGATATGTCTCTTTAAAACTGGTCTAAAATCCACTGAACAAATCGTATAAGTATTTGCTACTACTACATACTTTTGAGTAGAACGTTGTAAAAATTGAATATGCTTTTCGATGAAATCGAATGTACCAAAAGCTCCATCAGTTGGCTCAGGCGTAAAAATAAATAGTCCATCCTTTTTACGATTTAAGTCCCAATGCTTACCAGAGCCTAAGTGATCAATAATTGATCGATAAGGTTGATCAGGAAATACAGCGACACTCGTAATACCTGAGTTCACCATATTACTTAACATAAAATCGATTAAACGATATCGACCTGCATAAGGAAGTGTTGCTAATGGTCGATGCTGTGTTAACGGCTTTAAAGATTCAAAATGTGTTGACGCCTCAATTATTCCTAGCATAGTATGTTTCATCAAATAACCCTCTCAATCTATTTTTCTATTTGAGGAATGAGCCACCTCTTATTCTCCGCTTGTAACTAGAATTACCTCTTCATAATCTTTCTCAGGACCTAGAAGACTTCCATCAGGAATAACCATTCCAGGAGCTACTACTGCACTTTCAATTCGAACATCTTTTCCAATAACACAACCTGGCATAACGACAGAATCTTTTATCATACTGCCTTCTCCGATTGTTACTCCTTGGAATAATACAGAATGTGATATAAATCCTTCAACTACACACCCCTCATTAATTAGAGAGTCTTCAACGATTGCCGTAGGTGCAATATATTGTGGTGGTTGGTTCGGATTAACTGAATATATGCGCCAATCACGATCATATATATTTAGTTCACTATCCTCATTTAACAAATCCATATTAGCTTCCCATAAGCTTTTTACTGTACCAACATCTTTCCAATAACCTTTGAAAGGGTAAGCAACTACTTTTTTCTTTTCTTCTAATAAAAGTGGAATAACGTCTTTACCAAAGTCATTACTTGATTCTGGATTGCGATCATCCATCTCTAAAAACTCTTTTAAAACATTCCATTTAAAAATATAAATTCCCATTGATGCTAAATTACTCTTTGGATATTGAGGCTTTTCTTCAAATTCTATAATATCCATTTCATCATTTGTATTCATAATCCCGAAACGGCTAGCTTCATCAATCGGAACTTCGATAACTGAAATAGATACATCTGCTTCTTTTTCAACATGATAGTCTAACATTTTACTATAATCCATCTTATAAATATGGTCGCCTGAAAGAATCAACACATATTCAGGCTGATATTGCTTTATATAATTTAAATTTTGATAAATCGCACTTGCAGTACCTGTATACCATTTAACGCCAGATGCTTCTGAATATGGAGGTAGAACAGTTACCCCACCATTTAAGCGATCTAAATCCCATGCACTTCCTATACCAATATATGAGTTTAGTACTAGTGGTTGATATTGGGTTAGCACCCCAACAGTATCAATACCTGAATTTGTGCAATTACTTAAAGTAAAATCTATTATTCGATATTTACCTCCGAAAGCCACGGCTGGTTTTGCTAGTTCCTTTGTTAAAGAACTTAATCTACTCCCTTTTCCCCCTGCTAGTAACATTGCTACGCATTTTTTCTGAACCATTGCTGCTAATCCCCTTTCGCATTTTAACTGGACGTATGATTGTAAAACTAAAGGCAGGTAATGCTATTTCAATACTGTATGGTAAACCATGAAATGGTATTTCTTCTGATTCAATGGCAGAACGATTTATTTTACTATCGCCACCAAATTGTACATAGTCACTTGAAAGCAATTCTTTAAAACGCTGCTTTGCTGGTACTCCAATTCGATATGTGTCATAGGAAACTTCTCTAAAATTACAGATTACGATGACATAATCTTCTTTGTTTTTTCCTTTTCGGATAAATGAAAATACACTTTGATCTGCATTATTTGCATCAATCCATGAAAATCCATCCCAATGATTATCAACTTCATAAAGTGATTTATTTTTTTTATAAATCGATAATAATTCTTTGAAATATTTGTTCATCTTGGAATGATATTCATAATCTTTAATCATCCAATCAACTTGCTCTAAATCCTTCCACTCATCAAATTGCCCAAATTCACTTCCCATAAATAAAAGCTTCTTACCTGGATGAGCTAAATAATAACCAAATAGTACCCTTAATTGAGCAAACTTTTCCTCGTATGTACCTGGCATTTTATTTAGCAAAGATTTCTTACCATGTACTACTTCATCATGTGAAAAAGGTAAAACAAAATTTTCTGAGAAGGCATATAAAAACGAGAAAGTCATCTTATTATGATGATGCTTTCTTTCCGTTGGGTGTTTCTCCATATAAGTCAAAACATCATTCATCCAACCCATATTCCACTTAAAATTAAAACCTAATCCACCTTCGTATGTAGGTGCAGTAACTAATGGCCAATCAGTAGAATCTTCTGCAATCATTAATACTTGTGGATCATGTTCAAATACCGCTTCATTTAATTTTCTTAAAAAGTGAGTTGCAAAAGGATTCTCTTCATTTCTATTTTTCCAATATAATATATTTGCAACTGCGTCTACTCTGAAACCATCAATATGAAAATATTCCATCCAATATAAGGCGTTTGAAATAAGAAATGATTTTACTTCTGGTTTTGATAAATCAAAATTCGCTGTTCCCCATACTTCATTTTCTCTAGCATCATAACCTTCATATTCATATGTCGGTTCACCATCAAACATGTATAGTCCGTGAGAATCCTTACAAAAATGACCTGGGACCCAATCCATAATGACTCCTAATCCTTGCTGGTGGCATTCGTCAATAAAGCTCATTAGCTCATGAGGATTTCCATATCGACTAGTAGATGAAAAATATCCTACTCCTTGATACCCCCAAGAACGATCATATGGATGTTCAACTAATGGTAATATTTCAATATGTGTAAAACCATGATCTTTTACATATGGAATTAGTTCTGTCGCTAGTTCCGCATAAGTGTAGAAATCACCGTTTTTCTTCTTTTTCCAAGATCCTAAATGTACTTCATAAATCAAAACTGGTTCTTCATATACAGACTTTTTAAATTTCTGCTTACGATATTTTGCATCTTTCCATTTGTAGCCCGAAAGATCATAAACGATCGAAGCTGTGCTTGGTCGTAGTTCACTATAGAATGCAAAAGGATCACTTTTTAATAAAACATCACCATGTTTGGTTGATATTTCATACTTGTATATCGTCCCATGACCAATTTCGGGGATATATATCGTCCAAATCCCTTGATCGTTCAACTTTTCCATTTCATGTTCAGAACCATTCCAATTATTAAAGTCCCCAACAACTGAGACACCTTTCGCATGTGGAGCCCACACTGTAAAATTAGTTCCAACTTTATTCCCTTTTTTTACTACATGTGCCCCAAAGCATTCATGGCTATGGAATAAACTTCCCTCATGGAATAAATGCACATCAAACTCAGTTGGCCGTGTCAAAAGCAACATCCTCACCTCATTACAATCTCTTAAATTCTTCTATCTCTTAATATTCTACAAATATATATATTCACCTTGTTTTTATGCAAAAAAAATTCAAAAAAATTTTTCCGAAAATGAATAACCATTCATGAAACCGTTGTCATTATTGCACTTGTCGTAAAAATGTCGAATTTGTCGAACGAATATTCATGTATATTTATACATCATATTCCGAAATTCCCTTGTAACAATTTGTAAAAATTTGATTTTTCATAAAATTTCATACATATTTCACACTTTTATCTCATATAAACTTTATATTTAAAAAGATTTGTAGAAGATTGTCGGATTAAGTAGGAGAGTTTTTTGGGGGAAAATATTTAGAAATCAACAACAAACTATTTAGAAATTCAGATGCGAAATTAAAAATAATCTCTAAACTGAATTCAATTTATACGGTAATATGGAAGACCAAGCAAATATATGTGTTGATCAAAATAGTGTAATTAAATTAACTGACTTACGTTAGAGGCAATTCAACAAAAATTATTGAGATCCATTTATATAGGTTCACTTCAAACTTACTAAAGCTCGTGTCAATTTCATTATTTTCCTGAACTGACTTTAAGCTCACTTAAATAACAATCGTAATATAGTAAAAAGGATCTTCGTTTTTTACGAAAATCCTTTTTTGTCATATTCTTCAATTGCTTATTAAACTTGCATTCGTTTACTTGATGATACTACACGTGAACGAATATCTGAAATTAGAAATACACCACATAAAATGACAAGAAAACCAAACAACATTCCTAATGTAATATGTTCTTTCAAAATAAGAACTCCCCAGATCATTCCAAACACAGGAATTAAAAAAGTAACACTTAATGTTTTGGTTGGCCCAACACTTTCGATAAGATAAAAGTACAATAAATAGGCTATAGCAGTACAAAATAATGCTAATCCTAGAACTGCTAATATAGCAACTCCCGAAATTTTATCTGTAAATGCAGTAAAATTTAAAAATGTAAAAGGTAAAAGTAAAATTGCAGCACCAATTTGTTGACCTGCTGCAATTGATAGTGGTGGCACTGAAGCAAATGCTTTCTTTGCATAAACACCTGCAATTCCATATGAAATAGTCGACAAAACTGCAAGTCCAATTGCTATTTTAACATCATAAGTAAACGGAATTGAACTCCACCCTACTAACAAAATCACTCCTATTACTCCCACTATTATTCCAATCCACTTTCGCATACTCAACTTTTCTTTCGTCCATAAAAAGACAACAAGCGCTGTAAATAATGGCGTCAAAGAGTTTAGAATGGATGACATTGAGGCTGTCAGATGCAATGCTGATGTAGCAATTAATGTAAATGGAATTGCTGCATTTAATGCCCCTATTATTAAATATTGTCTCCATCTCTTTTTAAAGTGTAATGACTTTTTAGTAATTACCAAATATAGCACCAGGGCAAACGCTGCAATTGTAACTCTTCCTTGTATTGTTAAAATTGGTCCAAAAACTGGTGAAGCTATTCGAATAAATAAAAATGAAGCTCCCCATAATGCAGCTAGGCTCAATAAAGCTATTCCATCTTTTAATTTCATTTATTTAACCCCTTTCTGAATATGGTTGGAGTGTAATGAAAATGATGACGAAACATGCTTGAAAAATGTGCCGAGCTTTTAAAGCCAAGTTTATGCGCTATTTCAGTTATAGTTTTCTCAGTATCTTGTAACAATCCTAAAGCTTCTATCATTCTTAACTTAGTTGCGTATTCTAACGGTGATAAACCTGTGGATTTTTTAAATAATCTTTGCAAGTGAAATTTACTTACTCCAACTTCCTTTGCTAACCGATCCAATGTTAAGCTATTTCGATATTCTTTTTCAATAAAATGTTTAGCTGATAAAATAATATCCTCTTCATTTGTGTGAAGTAAATCAGGGCGACACCTTTTACATGGACGGTATCCTTCGTTAATTGCCAAGGAAAATGACGGATAATATGATACATTTTCTTTTAATGGAGTTCTTGACTTACACGAAGGTTTACAACAAATCCCAGTGGACTTAACTGCATAAATAAACACTCCATCGTAGTTTTCATCGCATGATTCAACTGCATTCCACATGACCTCATTATTTAATCCGTTCATTTAATCACCTCATCTTTAGCTATTCACATTTTAACACTAAGATATTGCGCTTGCTTTCAATTTCTTGCTTTCTAATTTCTATGGAAGAAGGATAATAGTTAATAGATCAACTGATGATGTTTAGATTTAAAATGAGTGAAAAGGATATTAGTATTGAAAAATAAGGATTTGTGACTCGAATGAAGAATAATGGAAAAGAGGAATAGCAAACCCGTGGAGAGCTAGGACTACGATGTGCTGTTTCTATTACTTTATTTGTAAAATTGACAGCAAACATATTACAACTATAAGAGCTCCCTCCCTGTACATCCTAAAATGAAAGAAGAACACTCTAATATATGAAGAAAGGCGTATTCAATTAAATGTCGTTCACTAAAGTCCTAAAAAAGACAAATAAAAAACTCAGTTACCTGTGTTATCACAAATAACTGAGCTTTAGTTATGACCCGTACGGGACTCGAACCCGTGTTACCGCCGTGAAAGGGCGGTGTCTTAACCGCTTGACCAACGGGCCAAAAAAAAATATGGCAGAGAAGAAGGGATTCGAACCCTCGCACCGGTTACCCGATCTACACCCTTAGCAGGGGCGCCCCTTGAGCCACTTGGGTACTTCTCTATCATATGGCTCCGCAGGTAGGATTCGAACCTACGACCACTCGGTTAACAGCCGAGTGCTCTACCACTGAGCTACTGCGGAAAAACTAATTATAAAAATTAATGGTGGGCCTAAATGGACTCGAACCATCGACCTCACGCTTATCAGGCGTGCGCTCTAACCAGCTGAGCTATAGGCCCATTAAATTTTATAAAAAGCGGGTGATGGGAATCGAACCCACGACCGAAGCTTGGAAGGCTTCTATTTTACCATTAAACTACACCCGCAAAATATGGGGCGACCGATGGGAATCGAACCCACGAGTGTCGGAACCACAATCCGATGCGTTAACCACTTCGCCACGACCGCCATAAAGAGTGCCGACTAGAGGACTTGAACCCCCAACCTACTGATTACAAGTCAGTTGCTCTACCAATTGAGCTAAGTCGGCTTATTATAATAATCATTTTTTGTATTTAAGATGGTGGCTCGGGACGGAATCGAACCGCCGACACGAGGATTTTCAGTCCTCTGCTCTACCGACTGAGCTACCGAGCCAACTTAAATGGCGGTCCCGACCGGGATCGAACCGGCGATCTCCTGCGTGACAGGCAGGCATGTTAACCGCTACACCACGGGACCATTTGGTTGCGGGGACAGGATTTGAACCTGCGACCTTCGGGTTATGAGCCCGACGAGCTACCAGACTGCTCCACCCCGCGATAATGAGGATACTATTTAATATAGTTCCAATAAAGTTATTTTGTTAAGACCATCCCAATCTTAGGATGATTATGCAAGTAGCAGCTCGATTGGTATGCTGAAGTAATTTCTTCGAAGCATATTCGTTCGTGCTCCACCCCGCGATAATGTGGATACTAACTAAGTTAGTTCCATTTATATAAAGTTTAATAAAAATGGAGGAGTAAGAGGGATTCGAACCCCCGCGGGCTGTTACACCCCTGTCGGTTTTCAAGACCGATCCCTTCAGCCAGACTTGGGTATTACTCCATTATAAGTGGTGGACCTTGTAGGACTCGAACCTACGACCGGACGGTTATGAGCCGTCTGCTCTAACCAGCTGAGCTAAAGGTCCTTAAATAAGTAGCGGCGGAGGGAGTCGAACCCACGACCTCACGGGTATGAACCGTACGCTCTAGCCAGCTGAGCTACACCGCCATAATAAATTAATTTAAGTTCTTCAAGTGGAGCCTAGCGGGATCGAACCGCTGACCTCCTGCGTGCAAGGCAGGCGCTCTCCCAGCTGAGCTAAGGCCCCATGTTTTAAATGGTCGGGAAGACAGGATTTGAACCTGCGACCCCCTGGTCCCAAACCAGGTGCTCTACCAAGCTGAGCCACTTCCCGTTCAGAATTACAGGTGAAGCAATATGGCGCGCCCGAAAGGACTCGAACCCATAACCTTTTGATCCGTAGTCAAACGCTCTATCCAATTGAGCTACGGGCGCATATTATAAAAATGGTACCGAGGGCCGGACTCGAACCGGCACGGGGTCAACCCCCGCAGGATTTTAAGTCCTGTGTGTCTGCCATTCCACCACCCCGGCAGTATACATGGAGCGGAAGACGGGGTTCGAACCCGCGACCCCAACCTTGGCAAGGTTGTATTCTACCACTGAACTACTTCCGCATATACTGATTAACAAGATAAATGGTGCGGGTGAAGGGACTCGAACCCCCACACCGAAGTACTAGATCCTAAGTCTAGCGCGTCTGCCAATTCCGCCACACCCGCAAATATTTTCTTTTTAGAAAATGGTGAGCCATGAAGGATTCGAACCTTCGACCCTCTGATTAAAAGTCAGATGCTCTACCTACTGAGCTAATGGCTCATAAAGAGTGCCGACTAGAGGACTTGAACCCCCAACCTACTGATTACAAGTCAGTTGCTCTACCAATTGAGCTAAGTCGGCATATGGTGGAGGATGACGGGCTCGAACCGCCGACCCCCTGCTTGTAAGGCAGGTGCTCTCCCAGCTGAGCTAATCCTCCATCAAACCAAGCGACGTTCTACTCTCACAGGGGGAAACCCCCAACTACCATCGACGCTGAAGAGCTTAACTGCCGTGTTCGGTATGGGAACGGGTGTG